>JAEHCK010000081.1 GCA_020696345.1 Thermoplasmata archaeon
ATGTGGCTATCGATTAAAATCAATTCTATAACTAATTAGATATTTGTGAAGTGGTCTACCGTTTATTGATAAATTTGGAAGGAATAATATAATAAAAAAATGCGTTATTTATTAGTCGTTTTGCGAAGCATTTTTTTATTTTTTGGTGTGAAACATGGTAGCTACCAAAAAATGTTTAAATACCTGTTCATGCTTTTATTACAGGTGAGAATAAAAGAGAATGTTTTATGTATTATGCATTTTAATCATTCCGATTAATGTAATATCAATAATCAATACTAATGGGAGAATGAAAATATGACTAACTTTTCCGGATCGAAAAAGAATTCCTGTAGAAGTTATTATCGAGGATATTTTAGTAAGGATAATAAGTTCAAATTTAATAGTAAGGCCGTTTCCGAGGCACTGGGCACAATATTTTTACTTGGTATCTCCATGTCACTAGTGGGGTTGGTGTATTACTGGGTCGACTCACTGCCGGACCCTCAAGATACACTCATGGTAGATCTTAACGCCAGCTGGGACAGTGTGAACGGAGAATACTTTATCTTTATTGAGCATGTGGGCGGAGATCGTATCGATGCTTACATAATCGAGATATTTGTGAAGATCGACGGTATTGTGCAAGGCAGGTATCCATTGTATAAATCTACACAGCCAGCATTCGATAACGATCTTTGGGAAGTTGGTGAAACATGGAGCCAGAATATCCATTCACTGCATGATTGGAATTTATCACTGCCCAGTGTTCTGATCGAAGTTAGAAATATCGATAGACATAGGATAATCCTTTCGGAAAATGTACAGCTTGGTGGTGGACTCGGCAATTTGCCGGATATGACGGTTACCGAAGAAGACATATCTTTCCAATTCGAAAATAGTACCTTGAGTCGAAATGAATGGGTCAATATCTCTGCAAGAATTCATAACATTGGCAGCTCAGATGCCGTCAATGTTATAGTTAGATTCTTTGACGGTTCGGAATTGATCTCTTTTGATCCTAAAGATTATAGTTATATTGCAAGTCTACCCTCCGACACTTACAAAACGGTTTGGTCCAACTGGACACCGTTATTTTCTGGTGCGCGAGATATCCATGTCAAAGTATATACATTACAAATGGAAGAAGATTATAGCAACAATTATGCCTCGAAGACGTTGGAGGTCGACCCAATAATACCAACGGTAACAGGTCCGAACCTTGAGTTGGAAAATATATTGTTTTCTCCGGAGACGCCCACACATGGTGACTGGGTCACTATTACGGTACTTGTCAAGAATATTGGTGATGATGCTATACCTAACGGCACAACGTTCAATTTGACATTGTGGGATGATAATGGGTATATCCTGATCAAAGACAAGTTCTATTATTCGGAAATGGTGCTCGAATCTAATCTAACGGTCTTAGAGACCCTACAACCGGCCTTCACCCGTGAAGCACTAACCACACATGGCGGCATCACAACGATCTATGCCACGATCTCAGCCAATATCACCGAATCCAAATACGAGGATAACAGGCTGTATAAACGTATCCAGATTTTACCAACCATCTTACTGGTGGATGATGACGGGTTGTTCGGGCATTATTCCAGAGAGGATGCATCCTCGTACATGGATACCGCGCTACAATTGGCGGTAGGTTCGGGACAATTCGAGATATTCCCCGTCAAGGGGACCGATGGACCCAAGTATTCCAGTGGCGAGAAACCATTAAGAGACTATGATATCGTGATCTGGATGACCGGGTACCAGACATTAAATACATTATCCACCTCGGACCAAACTGCGATCGAAGAATATTTGAACAATCAAGGTAAACTCTGGTTGATCAGTATGAATGTTTTGCAAAATATTGGTCTTAATCCTTTCGTTTTCAATTATTTGGGTGTGAACGGGTATAATACAACAAAGACACCTGAATTACTCTACGGTGTAGAAGGCGAGAACCTGACTCAAGGAATGGAATTGAACACCAGCAACATAATCAAAGCCAAAGATAACGGTGTTAACCTCATACTGCGTGATTCTGAACCGAGCAACCATATGATCGACAATATTCTGGGGAATGATGGATATTTTGGTAAAAATGGAAGCATGTCTTTAAAATATTACAATGCCTCCAAAAAGTTCAAGGTAGTATTTTCCAGTTTCGAGTTTGCCGGGATCAACAACATGGACCATCGTAATAATCTGACCATACAGATCTTGAAGTGGTTTGGCTGGGAGTTGAAGCTGGGCACCGACCTTGCGATCTCGTCCAAGGGTTTCGACAACTACAACCCGAAGTTCATGGATTGGATCACTATTACCGCCAAGGTACGCAATAATGGTCCGCGTGATCTGGCCTTGGTGCGCGTGGATTTCTTCATAATAGATTCTAACGGTGTTGAGAGACTTGTACCCGAGTACCCGGGTGTCGAGCTTGTGGATAACCCAAGGATCGTACCTATCGACAGTGGTGAAGAAAAAACCCTAGAAAAGAAATGGTTAGCCATCTCCGTGGGTTTTCAAACGTTCAGGGTGGTGGTGGACCTTGAGGACGAGATCGAGGAGGTAAGCGAAGAAAATAACGATGATTTCTACAGCCCGTTGTTCGTCACACAGTTATTCATCGGCTATACTATCCTGGTTGTGGATGACGATAACAGCACCAATAACAATGGTACCTTCGATAACGCTACTAATGACATCACAACCGCCTTGACCGAGCTTGGCTATATCTTTGATCTATATGTGACCGCAGGTGGCTCAAACCCGGGAACAGGGCCGAATATTACGGTAATGAAACATTACAATACCGTCATCTGGTGCACGGGATTCGATAATAATCATACTTTACTGGATAGGGATATCGGAAATATTACATATTATCTAACCCAGACTAACTTCACAGAAGCGAACTTCTTGGGCGAAATTAAATTTAATTTATGGCTCATGGGCCAGGGCATATTGGATGATCTGGGTGGCGCGGGCACAGATATTACACCATCCGCTAGTTCGTTCCTGGGCAAATATCTCGGCGTGAAAATGTATTCAACAATAAATCCCAGATTACCCGGTTTTCTTGATGGTGTGTATCGGGATAATGTCACCCATGGTATCAGTTACCCGATGATCGACTCTGCACTGGATAAGACAGATACAATTACCCCCGTGACCAACGCCACCGGTATATTCTGGCACGATAGTGAACATACAAAATATAATGCATTGAAATATGACGCGATCAAGTATGATCTATTGTTCATGCCGTGGGTATGTTCGCTGATCGATGATAGCTCCACCACTCAATACGTGAATGAGAGTTACAAGAGTGAATTGAGTTACCTGATCTTACGCTTGTTCTCCTACCCGGATGTCAGGTTTGAATTGAAGACCTCGGCGATCGACATCAAATTATCAAATTACAACCCGTCCCTTGGTAATTCTTATATTATAAAATCGAATGTTTACAATCTTGGCGGCAATGACACGAACGCCATCGTGCGCTTTATCGATGGCGACACCATAATCAATACCAAGTCGGTATTCGTGGCCGCAAACGGAAACAGTTCCACCGAGGTGATCTGGTCACCGTTATTCGCGGGTTTTCGTGACATCCGTGTATCGATCGACCCTGGCCATGACACCGATGAGATATTCGATCATTTGAACAATAATGCGACCCGGCCCGGGCAGCCGGTGTATTTCTTCTACGACGATATGGAGAACGGGACCTCTAATTGGGATCATGAAAGCACGATCGTATTCATAAATGGCGAAAGCCCATTGGATTTCATGGACAATCCAGTGGATTCAAATGTGGATAGCACGTGGAATGAAAATCTCACTGTAGGTTTCGATGTGAATTCCACAGCATATCATAGTTATTCCACATCATATTATACGATAGAGCCTCCTGGTTATGCATACATGGGTAATGTTTTATTGGCGCTGATTATCGATGACTCGGCGTCCATGACCGGGCGTACCGATGCCAATAACAATACCTGGTTATCGATGGCAAAAAATGCTTCCAAATATATGATATCTCAGCTTTCGGACAAATCGAATATTACTATTTGGCATTTTAAAGGTAACAATGAAGAAAAAGCACTTTCATTTACAGGGCTTGAAGGTACGGGTCGAGCAACAGTGAACTCTGCTATCGATAATCTGAACAATCCTTCAGGCACAACCATACTCTGGGATTCAATTGGAGAAGCATATAGATCTGTTAAGAGTGCAATGTCTTCGAATCCTACGCTATCACCGGTTGTGATAGTTTTGTCGGATGGTATGGATCTCCAGGCTTCGGATAGATCAGGTCTAAAACTTATCAACGCAAAAAACAAGATCGAAGGCGGCAGCAATCTATGGTCCCCCTGGCATGAGGTGTATATAGATAACGACACCTCAAAAGGATATAAATCGGTCAAATATGATATACATTATGGGAAATATACCATTGATTGGGTTAATGCTTCTAACAGCACTTATTGGTTGGAGGCAATGGGAGCTGGCGGTTCAATGGAACGTACACGCAGAGGTCTATTAAATTCCGATGTGCCCATCTATACGATCGGTCTGGGTCTGGAACACCATCCACAACCCAATGAACCGGTAATGGTAAACTGGCCCGGTGACGAAACAGCTGATAACGTTAACGCATCGTGTATCGATACCACACCGTTTTGTGTGGAATCGGGAACGCTCGAGTATAACCTTTGGCGTATTGCCACCACTTCAAATGGCACTTATTTTTATTCACCGACCTCGGACGACCTTCATAGTATTTTCGGAGAAATTGCAAGTCAATTGGGTGCAATTCTATCACGAAGTGCTCCAGCTTCAAGAGCCCCTGCTAGGTCCAGAGCTTCAGTGAATGTTTTCCTAGACAGTTTTGAATTGGGTTTTACCAGCGCACCGTGGATCGGAGATGTTGGTTGGGTAGCAAAGGATGATACTAAAAAAGCACATACTGGTGACTTTTTGGCGTATTTCAAAGGTAATAAAGTTGATTGGAAATTGACTCTCAACAAGGACTTGGACCTAACAGGCTATGAAAATGTTTCTCTAAAATTCTGGCAGTTCACAAAAAACGCACAAGCGGGCGATTCCTTTCATATAGATGTATCAAACAATAGTGGTACAAATTGGACAACTGTTAAGACTTGGTCCGATACTGTACTCGGTTCTAAAACTTATATACAATGGGGAATAGATTTGACGGATTACAACTACTCTTCAACTTTCAGGTTCAGGTTCAGGTTGACAACTAGTAATAATAAATTCGAATGGTTCATAGACGATGTCGAGATCTGGGGAACCAAACCCGGCGGTGGTAGCGAGGATCCACCCGAGGATCCGCCCGATGAGATCCCCGAGGTGTTTTACTTCCGGGCCGATCGTAATCTGACCACGAATGCATTTAGTCTGGTCAATGTGACCTCTGCCAGAGTTTCGTTCTATCAGAAATACAATTTAAAGAACGGCTTGAACGGTGTGGTTGTGATGGTTGGCACTCCAAAGGGTTCGGGTAATAACTGGAGCTTTGAATATGTCCGGCCAACCCAACCGTACACCAGTAACTATCTTGTTTCCGAAACGAAAAGGGACGATTACGGTAATGTAATGCGCTGGTGCTGGAATGGTATCAGTGGTAATGGCAGATATAAATGGGATTTTGTGGAGATCGATCTGACCAATTGGACAGGTTTAGATCAAGTTCGAGTGAAAGTTTGTTTCCTCTGGGCGGCTCCCGGTAATGGCGGCGGATATCTCCTCGATGATTTTAAGATCACCGTGACCAGAAATGAATCCCAGGCGCTGACCGACCGAACGGTTGACCAGTGGGGCCTCACAGATTCGAATTCACACAGCGGCAAGTATTGCTGGTGGAACCGTAATATAACTACGAACCATTTATCAGGCGGTCTGGACAACAGCCTGTATTCGCGACCCATTGACCTTACGAACGCTAGAAATGCCACACTGTCGGCATATTTAAAGTTCAATATTAACCAAGCAGCGGGCCGTCCGCCTGACGGGTTCAGAGTCGAGATATCATCAGACAACGGTGTTACCTGGAAAGCGATCAACATGGGCGTACGCGCAGCATGGGGCGTTTCCACGAACGGCTCGGATGCTGATGACGGTGTAAGTAACGATGGTAAGAGCTATTCGGGTTTGGATAAATACGGAGCCGATACCAAAACAGATGGTTGGGTCGAGGCTGGTACCTTGACCAGATTGAACACCGAACTCTCCGGTTGGGCTGGAGATGTGATCATCCTGCGGTTCCGAGTAGTCACAGCAACCGATGATAATATATACTTTGGTAATAAGCACTACGAATGGAAAACCCCGTCCAATAATGCCTATGGTTTACTGATCGATGATATAATTATAATAGGCACTTCACTTCTGGGTTGACCATAACCTTAAAATGAAAAGCGGCATTAAAGTTTTAAAAGGTGATAATTATGAAAAGAAGATCATCAGAAGCGAGATTTGTTCACATCAAAGGACGCAATATCCACAAGAACATACTCGGTGTTTCTGAAGCGGTCGGTACCATTTTATTACTGGCAATTGCAATCGTTCTAGTAGGTACAGTCGCAATATGGGTTCAAACTATTCCGGAACTACCTGAACAGAAAAAAGTAAATCTTATTGTTAACACTGAAAGATCAGAATCGAATGATTTGACTATAGATATAGGACATCAGGGTGGAGATAAACTGGATGTATATGAAACTAGCATTCATATTAATTTAATATATCCAGTTTTCAAAAACCATGTCTATCACTTATCCGATTCGACAAATAGCAGTCTCTTGGACGGTTATTGGGACATCGGTGATCACTGGAATTACACTTTAACCAACATGCCTGAAAATGCCGAGATCAGTATTAAGGTCATTGACACAGCTAATAAAGCAGTAATTTTTGATGAAGATTTGCTATTTGGTGAATTTGATGAATACTTGCCCGACCTGGAGATCACAACCGAAAATATCCTCCTGGACTATTCTGGCAGTTTTATACGTAGGAACGAACCGGTTACGATCTCGGCAGTGGTATATAACATAGGTAGGGCAAATACCTCGGCAATAGTCCGATTTTTCGTGGATAATTCGATAATAACTTCCGAGGGTTTGGAATATAAATCGATTGTTATCCCATATAAATATTCGGTCTCGGCAAAGAACTATAGAACTTTAAATATTACCTGGCTTCCGGATAAATGGGGTAGGCATGATATCAATATTAAAATATATTCACCGGAATATGAATTGAATTATGCAAATAATTTTGCAAGTAAAAGTGTGGATATAGAGATATCTTATAATCCGCCAAAGGGAGTTGATCTGGGGCTCAGATCGTATGATATCAACCCGAATAATAAATATCCAATACATGGAAATGATCTGAATATCTCGATCATCCTCCATAATTATGGAGACCTACAGGTACGCCCCGGTGAGACCTTCAATGTCTCGGTAACCCTGGGCAACAGCACACAAACGAAAGACTTCATGAACGGTATTTATGCTCGGGATTCCAAAGAATTCTTTGTATTGTTCAGAGAAGTAGGCCCTGGAGGCACAACCGAGATCGAAGTATATATTGACCCTGCGGAGATGATCAGCGAGGAGTATCGGGGCAATAATCATGCTATTAAAACGATCTTCATTATGCCGACCATACTGGTTGTTGATGATGACAATGCCGACCATGGTAACCGCAACGTGGCAAGTAATCTATTAAAGTCATTCACAGGCCGCGGGATAACCTATGATTATTATCATGTCGAGGGCGATGATGACATCAATCCACAGTATAATACCGGGTTGAAAAAATTAACAAAGTATGATATCGTGGTCTGGGTCACGGGGTATGAGACCGCAAATACTCTGACCGCGACCAATATCCAGAATCTCAAGCTCTGGTTAAATGATAATCAGAGCACAAATCGGCTCTGGTTAATCGGTCAGGACATTTTAAATGCCACCGTGACAACTCCGGGGATCGTTATTAAAACAGATTTTGCTTACGAATACATGGGGATCGAGGAATATACGTGGACTGGGAACAAGACCCCATTGATTTTGAATGGTAGACCTGGCGACCCGATCACGGATGGGATGATATTGAATACTTCGAAGTACCCTGAAGGAATGGATCGTGGGGTAAATTTTTTGGTGCGGCCAGCTGCTTCTGAGGAAAGTATATTTTCTATATTGACAAATAAATCGGTTTTGGGTTCTAATAGAAGTATGACTGTAAGATACCAGAATCTATCAGCCAAATTCAAGGTCGTATTTTGCAGCTTTGAAATTACCAGTATTTCCTCGGCATTCGACCTGTCGAATGTTTCATATCACGTTCTGAAATGGTTCAACTATACTATTTTCGAGGGTTATGACTTTGGTGTGGTAGATCAACAATTCTCCACCACGAACCCACGATTTATGGATACCATTACGATCACCGCAACCATTGTCAATAACGGTCCAACCGACGAAATAGTGGATGTAATATTCTATAAAACCGATCCAAATGGCATTGAATCAGCGTTAATAAAATTCCCTGACATTGATGTTGATAATCCGCAATATACCACGATCTCCGGTAATGGTGGTAGAGCGGTTGTGAAAAAGGATTGGTTAGCGGTATCGGTAGGTGAACATAGTTTTCGAGTTATGGTGGATCCATATAACCATTTCCAGGAAATCATCGAAACAAATAATGATTTTTCATATTTTGGATTGGATGTGACCCAATTACAGATACAATACAACATCCTTGTTGTGGACGACGATAATAGTACGAACAATGGCGGTATATATCCTGATACAGCAACACCAGTTTTGAAGTCATTGAACGATCTGAATTATTTTTATGATAACCAAACCGTTGAAAATGGGGGAACCGGCCCGCCTGTTGATGGGCCGGATATTGTAACATTAAAACATTATAATGCAGTCATTTGGCTCACAGGTAATGACGGCGGGCCTACATTGACCGAGAATGACCAACAGAACCTGAATGATTATCTTGAGGGCAACTATCTCGAGGCTCAATACCTGACATCTAAGGTAAATCTATTGTTGGTGGGGCAAAATATACTTGACGATCTGAATGGTTCGGGTAATAATATAGTACCGGGTGAAGGCTTTGTCCGAAATTCTTTGAGGATATCCAAATATTCTACGAACAATAGCATGGGTGATGAAATAAAAGGGATCAGATATAACGTTATCTCGCATGGAAGCAAATATCCTTTGATAAAGAACTTCACAGATAGATCCGATATCTTGGAGTCGTTCAACACGGAGGATCATTTATTTTATCAAAATGCTCTATTACGAACGTACAATTCGATATATTTCGAGGATGATGCCAACAATTCCCGTATTGCATTTCTGGCCTGGGAGCTGTCGTTCATAAATAATACCGATCTGGATGGGTATCCTAATGAGAACTACCTGAACGAGTTCATCTATTTGATGTTGAACAGGTTCGATCATCCCGTGAATTCCGCAGAACTCAAGGTCTCGAAGATCGACATTAATATTTCCAATGCACATCCCAATATTGGCAATAGTTATATCATAACCGCCGATGTATTTAATTACGGTTCTGTAGATTGTTCCGCGATCGTGAGATTTTTCGACGGTACAACCATCATAGATACCGATACCATATTCGTATCGGGTGCTGGCAAGACCACCGCCGAAGTCATCTGGGTGCCGCGTTTCGCAGGCAGCAGGAACATATCGGTCTGTGTAGATCTGGATGATGATGTGCCGGAGGTCTTTGAAGTGTTAAATAACAATGCTTTACCTTACAATACTTGGGTGTATTTCTTCTGGGACGATATGGAGAACGGTACGGACAATTGGCATCATGATAGCACAATTTTGAGAATAAACGGCGAGGGCAAACTCGATTACCTGGATGAACCGGTATACAGTAATGTCAATAACACCTGGGCGAAGATAAATGGTTTTGAGTTGGGCACAGATACAAGCCACAGCGCGTTTTCGAGTTATAGTGTTCCCGAGCCGTTCGGCGCACTTGCATTCGATAACTTCCGATATGAGTTCTTTTTACCTGATGACAAAACACCCGGGTTCTATGCCGTGGCAATAGAGGGTGAGTCCAATTTTACTGTGTATCGGGCAAATTCAAATGGAGATTGGGTGCCTATATATCAGGATATCATTATCAAGAAAGGCGAGATCAAACATTATATAGACCTTCCGCCTTATTATCTCTACCGTGTGGATTCGACGGGGCCATTGTTAATTGTCAAAACCTCTCAAGAAGGTTCGAATGCTAACGTTGCGAACTTCGATGACGGTTCGGAGATCGGTAAGAATTTCGGAGCGTTAGGTAAAAAATGTGTGGTGATCACCATGGAACCGCGGACTTTGGTCACCATAAAATCCTATGGCTCCATTGATGATTACAATACTGCGGTTGGCGGCGGTACCGATTCTTTCACTAATAAAGAAAATATCGTTTTTGGTGCGGAAGATCCCGAAGGCACTTACCAGGTATACTTTTTCGGTGAATCTACCACACCTTTCTGGGTGCAATCGAACAAGGATATCATGGTATTCAGATTGAGTGGCGACAACGATGAGTTGGATACCGCAATTTCCACTCGCGGAGAATCTTTGGGTGATGTGATATATTGGCCATACGTGAAGGATAACCACCCGCCGCGAATTGTAGTATACAATACGGGTTCAGGTTCTGCCACGATTAAAGTGACCGATCTCACGGCCAGCCACCATAACCCACCCACTGGGTCCACGGCCATCGTGAAAACTAATTGGCTACTTCCCGCGTATACCGGGGATACTCATGGTTGGGATGCCGGTGGCCTTGGTGTCACCGTACCAGGTGATAATCAAGATACGAGAATTTTCAAAGCTGAGATAATCGGCGGTGACATGACAGGTTTGAAAATCGTCTACGGCGGCGTTTCTGGCGGTGGGGATGATTTTGATGTAACCGGTGCAGATAAAAGTTCAGACGATACTTATGACCTGTTCGGTTATCGGGACGCTAATAATAATTGGCGCGTCAGCACACCATTGTTGATCGGCGGTAACGGTCATGAAGATCTTGAACAAAGGTGTCAAACATTTACTGTGGGTGGTAAGACAGATATTGTGGTTGACGGAAATATACCCGTCGCATTCCTGGACAATACACTTGGCACGAATGTGCTTTCTTATTTTTCGGTCATGGATACTGTGATACATTATGAAACCATGGGGACTGTCACCAATATATTGTTAAGTGGTGTGACCGGCGCCACCGTGAATATGGTAACCAAAACAATTTTCCTTCCAAAAGGTAAACACGATACCATGGGTACAAGTCTTAAAGTTACAGCCACTGGCACGGGGACATGGTATCTGGGAATAGACCGATTTTCATTTGCGACCGAAGGGTCGTTCGCATGGCAATTGAAGAATCTGGCAAAATGGGATGGTGTGGATTACTCTATGGTAACCTTTTTGGGTGCTGTCAAGGGTGCGGGATGTTTCAAATATTTTTGGAATTTCACATCTGAAATGGGCTTTCTATATATTGTTGACGGGATGGGCAATTGCTGGATCCATACCATATTACCCTTCGAGGGCTCGATCTCGGTTGTGGCCGCGCAACCTCAATACAGGAGAAGGGGTGTTGTAGATGTAGGATCGGACAATGATGATCATGATCAAAATATGGATAGTACTACAACTTCCCCGTCAATGCCACGTGGTAACAATACAGATACCAAATATCTATTGACATACCCGTTCTCTCTTGCGAACACAAGCTCTGCGAAGCTGACATTTTATCATAAATATAATCTATTTAGAGGATACAATGGCGGTTTGCTCCAGGTGGGCACGCTGGTCAACAGCACATGGAAATATCAATATGTGATACCAAATCCTCTCTATTCAAACAACCTCTATTTGAATGCCACTGAGGTCGATGATTTTAACAACACCATGAGATATGGTTGGAACGGTGTAAGCGGCAACGGCCTATTCACTTGGGAATATGGTGAGTTAGATCTTACGCCGTGGGCCGGTATAGAAAATGTACGTATTAAGTTCGTATGTTATCTCTACGGCGGCGGCGGTGGCGGTGGTTGGTGGATAGACGATGTCGAGGTACGGGTATCCAGAAGCAATTCAGCACCAATTACCAATATCTCCAGTGATCAATGGGCGTTGATCGAACAACAAGCGCACAGCGGCAGCTTCAGTTGGTGGAATGGCAACCCGATCACGCAACATTTAAGCGGCGGCCTGGATAACTGTTTATATACCCGCCCCATCGACCTTACAGATGCAAAAAATGTTACACTATCTGCGTATTTCAAGTTCAATATAAATACCGCCGCCGGTCGGCCGCCCGACGGGTTCAGAGTGGAGATCTCCAGCGATAACGGCATAACCTGGGATGCAATTAACTTTGGCGCACGCTCTGCCTGGGGCATATCGGGTAATGATTCTGATGGTGATGACGACGAACCGGATGATGGTAAAAGTTATACGGGAATCAATTCAGGTAATTTTTGGGTAGAGGCCGGGACGCTCACGCGGTTAAATTGCGATCTAACTGGTTGGCGTAGCAAGGTGATCCAATTGAGATTCAGGGTCATTACCTCATCTGATTCTAATCCGTATTTCGGATCAAAACATTATGAATCGTCAACTGCAGGCTTTGGCGGTTTCTATGTTGATGATGTAATTATATATGGTACGACATTATTGGTGTAATATGAAGAATGTAAAGTTTAAATTCTATGATATCAATACTAAAAAGAATTTGGCCTTAGGTGCCTTAGGTGTTTGAATATGAATTATTTGATAATAAAACACCCATATAAAAAATTCCACAATTCACAAAATGGGATAACCAGTGTAATCACCACTGTTGCGATCATTGCGATCGTTATGGGATTCATAATAGGACCATATTTCATGTATGTAATTCCCGAGCGGGTCAAGAGAAACGAGGCAGAACATTTAAGAGAGGTCGAAAACACATATATGGCCCTTCGCGGAGCCATCAATTCGGAGTTGGACCAAGGTAGAGAGAATATGGTCTTGTCCACACCATTGAAGTTGGGTACTGAGGATGAAAGTTTTTTAGTCATAGGTGGGTCTGGCCGGTTAGAGGTCAACCCCTCGGAGACGCAGATATCGATTAATAATTATTATGACCCGCTTAGCGTTTATGCTCGGGGCTCAGGCAATATAAAATATACTTCAAAAAATATATATCAGGCAGATAGAAGTTATATTTACGAGAACGATGGCATCGTCATCCTTCAAAAAAATATTGATAATATGAAAATGCAACCCGGTTTCGACCTAACCCGTCGGCGCGTCATCAACACACTTGGTATTGATACGAGTTTTGGCACGTTATCAGCATCGGATCAACAATTGGATAATATTTATTTGATCAATACGGTCCACAACCCTGTAACAGTAACCAAGGCCATCTTGACCTGGCAAGGTGGTAATGCCACTACTTGGAGTAAATTGGACATTGATGGCGGTACGGTGGAATGGACCGGTACGGCGGCATCAGGTGTAAGTGTTGATCTATCGACGTCACATACAATTACCCATGCTGTAAAAACTGTAAGTATAACCTTTGATGCAGACATTCGTGATACCACAGTTACCCTGAAATTAATTACGCAAGATTCGCGCGAGATAACCGGAATCTGGCCAGCGACTCAATTTGATACCGTGGCTCATGCATACGATACTAATGTACCGTCAGAAAATGCTAAAAAGTTTGCATTTAAAAATGTCTGTGGTAGGGTAACCACGATCAAAAACTTGGCCTTAACCTGGACCGGTAATGCAACATTATGGAAGGTCAATATTATCGGGCATGGAAATGATGTTTGGGAAACCGCTCAACCGGGAATTCAATCACCGGTGTATCTAAATTTATCAAAGGATTCTATATTCCAGCCAGATGAAGTAGAAGATGTCAATCTTTTTTTCCAAGGAGATATATCAAATGAGGAATTCAATGTCAAATTCTTTACCGAGAATTCGACAAACCATGCAATCGCAGTTTATCCTGTATCATTGAACCAGACGTTTATTAACGGTTCATTTTCAATTATTACCCTGGTTACTCCAGAGGGAGACCGTATACAAACAAGTGGAAAAAGCACTAAGATCATAAAAACCACTTTGGTATCATGTGAGAGAAATATATATCAATGGGAGAAAGGCGAGCGAATTGTTATTAATATTACAACCACACATGAAAATGCATGGTTCAAGTATCTAAATACTTCATTGGTCGATGTGAACGGGATGGTCTGGGACAATGATAATATTGGTGCATTCCCTGGTGATTTTTATATTACCAAAAATAAAATAACTGATAAATTGGTAAATATTAAATTAATATTAAATTCCATGTCCAAATTAGAATGTACGATCGGTGTTATCAAGGTTGAAATAAGCTAGTTAAAATTGACTATATTTGATTATTATTAACTGTTTTATAATTAAATACATTTAATAGCAATAAAAGATATTAAATAATTTATATGAATTATGTATAATTTAGGTTATTGAGGAGAGATTGTGTATAAAAAACATTTTAAAGATACTGATATTGATTCTGATGGGGTTTCAAACATTGTCTCGTCGATCATGATGTTAGGAGTATTTCTCACGATCCTAGGGATGGTTTTTACAAATTATGTGCCAATGTGGGCAAGAACCGGAGAATCCAAGCACATGGACTCGGTGGAGAGTTCATTTCTTGATCTAAAGAGTTCTATTGATAGACAAATCACCGATGCAGAAGGCGTTGGTACAACTTTGAGTACTAGTATCAGGCTTGGAGCCGAAGGTGGAACCGTACTGAGTATGGGCAGCACTAGCGGCAAACTTGAGTTCCAGACCGGTGGTTTTAGTTGTACTGTTGTAAATACCGATGATCAAATGGATATATATGGTAGATCCTATGGAAAAATATTCTTCGAATCACAAAATGTGTATTATACAAATCAACATTTCACTTTTGAAAATGGTGCCCTGATCATCAAACAGGATGATTTTTCTGTAATGCGTGCCGAACCCGACTTTAATATAGCATACAATGAATTGACCAATACAACAACAGTTGTCTTAACCCTGGTCGAATTATCGGGCACCTCAGACAATCTGGCCGGCTCAGACCACCATACCATCGAATCCACGTTGGTGGAGAGTATAGGTGATTCACACAGGTTCGTGTGGACCACTGAGAAGGGTTTTGATCAGGGTCAAAATATAACTTTAAATATTACAACGAAATTTGGTAATGTTTGGCAAACATATTTAGAATCAAAATTGGAGAACCTTCCTCCACAAATTAAGAATACTACAACTGAATTAACAATGACAGAGTTTACAGACCCATTAACGGATAAAACAAGTTATAATATAATATTAAACTTAAAATACATAAAAATCTTGGATTGTAAGAAAGGTATTATTGAGATCAACTTGAATTAATTGTTTAATAGTAATTTAATTAACAAATCAATATTTTAGATATACCGGTGTTTATTAAATGGCAACCCAAAAACAACCCGAAGTCGAGTCCAAGCCAACGGGCATTTCAAGTATACCCGCAGATCCAACACCTGACCAGTTACCAGTTTCCGGCGAGGCCGAATTGGACATTCTAACTGGTGAAGGTGAAGTTAAGGATAAGGTTACAGATACTAACGACACGGAAAAAGAAGAAGAGACAGATAAGCCAAGTGCAACAATGTCTCGGTTGGTAAAACGCGTAAAGAAAGGTGAAAAAGAGCTCACCCATCTGGAAAATATCGAGAAAGATGCCCCGCACATGAAAGAGATCGATCTTATACCTATTCAGGAACCGTTTTCATATGTGAGGATATCTCTTAATACCCAAACAAACGAATATATTTACAATATCATCGAGCCAAACCTGACAAGCAGAGAAAAACGTCATCATGAATTCGTTGTTGAAACCATGAATCGCGTAACGAGTTATGATGAGGACCTGATGGTTGATCCAAAAGTACGCAATGAACGGCTATCTGATAATTTAACCAATGATTTTGAAAACATAATAAATGATTATGGACTTGACCTCTCCGAGGAGGCCATCGGGAAGATACATTATTACATCATTCGCGATTATGTTGGTTATAGTAAGATCGATGTGATCATGAACGACCCCGCTGTCGAAGATATTTCATGTGACGGGCCAAATATACCTGTCTTCATATATCATCGTGAACTTGGTTCAGTTAAAACGAATGTCGTTTATGAAAATGATGAAGATCTCGATGGTTTTGTGGTTTCCATAGCCCAACGCTGTGGGCGAACCATAACTGTTGCGGAACCAGTTTTGGATGCAACCCTCCCGGATGGCTCTCGAATTAACGAGACACTTGGTCATGAGATCACAACCCGAGGCAGCTCATATACTATCCGTAAATTCTCTTCGGACCCACTGACCATGGTTGATCTGGTTCGATTTAATACATTATCAGAGGAGATGGCCGCACATCTATGGTTAACTTGTCAATATGGTGAGTCCATAATCAGCGCTGGCGGCACAGCCAGCGGCAAAACCTCTACCATGAACTCAATTGCATTATTCATACCTCCCGCATGTAAGGTCATTAGTATTGAAGACACACGTGAGATCAACCTTCCGCATGAGAACTGGATTGCAGGTCTCACCCGCGGCAGCGCCAGTGCCGAGGGCGAAGGTGGCATCGACATGTATGACCTATTAAGGGCCGCGCTCAGACAAAGGCCAGAATATGTATTGGTTGGCGAGGTCCGTGGTAAAGAGACCATGACAATGTTCCAGGCCATGGCCACCGGGCATACAACATATTCGACCATGCATGCCGATTCCGTACAATCTATCGTTTATCGTTTAGAGAACCCACCGATCAGTATCCCACGTGTATTATTAAGTGCATTGAACCTGGTCCTTATACATAGCCAGCTGCGAGTAAAGGATAAACGCGTGCGCAGGATCACGGAATTAGTAGAGATCATTGGTATCGAGCCAATGACCCTGGAGATCGTTACCAATAAAGTATTTCAATGGGAACCTGGAACAGATACGTTTCATTATACTGGGCACAGTAAACTACACGAAAAGATCATGGAACTCGAAGATATGACCGCCGAAGAGGTTCTGCGTGAGGTCCGGCGAAGGGCAAATATCATTCGTTGGATGGATAAACACGATATCCGGAACTTCCGTGATGTTACGCAGATAGTTGCAGAATATTATGAAAATAAAGATATGATAATTAATGAAGTATATCAAGATCTGGGCATCGCAGTTGAAGAAGAGGAGACGGACGAGGAAGAGGTACTGTCGGACGAAAACGATGAAGAAATGGAAGAAGACGATCTAGATATTGATATAGATATAGATATAAATGCTGAGGGCGAACCCGATGTCCATGAGTAGCTATGCACGATTGAGTTATAAATTGTTCAAGAAAAAGGCACATGACATGGCCTTAAAGAACAGGACATTGGACATTGCTCTTGAACAGGCTCAGATCAATGTACGTCCCGAGGTGTTCATTTCGATCGCAATCATGAACGCAATTGTTGGTGCGATCATAGGATTGGTAGTGGCAATATTATGTAATTTCATGTTATTCCCCTCAATGGCAGCGGCGGCGAATCCGGTTGTTATTCCGAGTATGATCGGATACATTTTTTGGTTGTTACCTGTAATAATCCCAATCGCAGCATATTCGATAACACTTGGCTCGCCCGGTTCAAAATTAAGAGGGCGTGCAAAAGATATTGACAAGAATTTACCTTATGCGATCAATTACATGGCGGCGATGTCATCTGCAAATGTAAGCTCTGCCGTTATCTTCCGCGGTCTTTCACATCAGGATATATATGGTGAGATAAAAAACGAAGCGGGCATGATCTCACGTGATATCGATATGTTTGGCAAGGACCTGTTGAAGGCGCTTCACAGGGCCATTGTACGCTGTCCATCACGCAAGTTTCAGGATTTTCTCCAAGGTATAATCACCACCAGTACATCGGGTGGCAGTTTAAAGGTCTATTTCATGACCAAAGGCGACCAGTTCATGAAAGAAAACCGAGTAGAGCAGATGGGCACTTTGGAGACCCTGGGTGTGATGGCAGAGAGCTTTGTGACTGTTGTAGTGGCTATGCCCTTGTTCTTATTGATCATGATGGCAGTAATGACCATGATGGGTGGATTGAGCAGTACATTATTCTTATATGCAATTGTATTTTTAATGATCCCAGTAAGCCAAGTCATGTTTATCGTTATATTATATGGAATGTAAAGGAGCTTAAAAATCTAGAGTTATGATCTGAGGTGTATTTAATGCCAAAAGAATCTGGTAAAAATAAAAAAGAGCTGGAAAAAATTACCTCAGTCTGTCCACGCTGTGGCTCAGGGATACTTGATGTTAGTAAAGCTCCTGAAATAATCAGATGCCTTGTATGTAAACATATTTTTGAGCATGAAACTGAAGAATCCAGGCGCAGAAAAGAAAAAGAATTACCACATAGGATCCGAGCATTACCCAGTTTAATAAAATTATTCAAAAAACCAGTGGAGATCGATGAAGATATTGAAGATGAAGATAAATTCAAGAAAAAAGAAAAAAAGCTTCAAACGATCCGCACCAAGGAAGAAACAACTCGATTGACCGTAGCCGGTGTTTCAATCACGCTCATGATAATATTTTTTGTTTTAGCGGCTTTAGGTACGAGAATCATATTCTCTGAAACTTCCAAGGAGATAGAACTAAAGAATGAGGAAATCGTCATCGAGAAATTCTATGTCCAATTTGATTGGTTAGCATTTGTAATGCTTGGATTGATGTTCGGTTTTGGTCCCATTGGTATTTATGAGAGTTCCAGATATACACGAATAGTAAAAATAGAAGAACGTTTAGCCGATTTCTTACGTGATCTAGCCGAGTCGAGCCGATCGGGTCAAACACTTCATGAGGCGATCATTAATTCAGCAACGGGCGAATATGGAGAACTTTTGCCAGATATAAAGCGTATGGCTATCCAGATATCTTGGGGTGTCTCAGCCACAGATACATTGACCATGTTTGCGAACCGAGTAAATACACCATTAGTACGTCGAGCGGTGACCTTGATCAATGAAGCCAGTAGTGCAGGTGGAGATGTCAGTAAGGTTCTCGAAGCGGCGGCGAATGATACAAAAGAGCTTCAGTTACTGCAAAGAGAACGAAAAATCCAAATGTCACTTTATGTAGCGGTTATTTTCGTTTCATTTGTGGTGTTTTTGGTCGTGATCCTGATCGTGTATGCGACATTCGTGCCACAAATGAAGGTCAATGCAATGAACCAAGAACAACAAGACAGAGATAGTGGTGCAAGCTCGGTTGATGCTGAAGCGGTTGGCAGCACATTCTCACCAGTTGGAGTGGATTTTGGCGAGATAAAATATATATTCGTTTATGCAGCGTTGGTTCATGCTATAGGTGATGGTCTGGTGGCCGGTCTAATGGGTTCGGGGCGGTTAATGGATGGACTAAAATTAAGTTTCGCCATGATCATGATAGTTTTCATAATCTTCATATTCATTATGCCAGCTGCAGCAGTCGGGTAGTCGTAGTTTTATTTTAAACAAAATCAAGTGCTTATTTTATATGCTGAGCTTCTTGTTTGTCCACATAACTCGGTCGACCAGGTGTTTCAGGCTTTATTGTGATCTCAATCATTTCCCATTTACTCTGTGGCAGGTTAACATTTTCTAAGGTGTGCGCCATTGCCAGATGAAAATGCTCAGAGAGTTCATCGTATGTAAGTCCCGAAGATGGGGTAATTACCAGCTCAATATGACCTGTTTTGGTTACTTTATTAATATCAATTGCCAGGCTATCTTGAAGTTGTTTTTCTATCTCGTAGGCGTCAATATTATGTGCGAGTTTAAATATCTGCTCAGATGTCAAGGACTTCTGGTCTAAAAGCTGTACAGTGATCTTGACTGGGTTTGTAATTAAAATTGTCATAACCGATCTCTCCTCTAGATAAAGTAAGAAATTTAGTATGATATAAAGTTTTTGCAGATGTATCCTGGTCAACTGGTCAGTTAGTCGGCCAGTCAGCTAGTCACCTGGTCGGCCAGTAGGCCTTCGGCCGACCACTACTATTACGACCACTACAATCATTTAATAAACAAAATCGTTTGGGGAAGGGGGACCATTACTATGAATTATTGTTGGAAAACATTTGGTGAGGGGTGTAAAATGGATAAGTTAATGCTTAGATGTCTAGAGTCTAAAGAGCCCAGAGTCTGAAGAGTCAAATGAGTTTTCGATGAAAGGTATAATGGCTTCAGTGCTGAGTTATCGATGGGCGGTGACAATGGTGAATGGTAGATAAGAATTGAAGAATGAAAAATGAAGAATGAAAAATGAAGAATAGAGAATGAAGAATTTTCCAATTTATTAGTGTAAACTGGTTGGTACTTTTAAATTTTCAACTTTTGAAAAGTCAAAGAGTTTTCCAATGTAGAATAATTTTTCTCAGGAAAATTGTTCCAATCTTCAATCTTCAATTTCCAAGGGTAATAATTCTGTCTATAGCACAATTATTTTATAAGAATTATTAGCCCTAGACAATTTGTATTAACAAATTGTTGTAGTATCCTCAACATTAGCACTTCACC
>JAEHCK010000215.1 GCA_020696345.1 Thermoplasmata archaeon
GCCATGCCTTTTCCTCAACGCTCACCACATAGGCTCTTTACCTATGCAGCTTGAGGTGATTTGAAGCCTGCTCCTGTAAGCCAGCTCCGAGGGACCTACCCTCATCTCTTGTGCAGCTTCGTGGCACACGAATTCTTACCCTGCTAAAAGTGACCAGAACTTTTGACTGGGTAAGAATTCTGAGTTATTTGTAATGCATTTTTTAAGAATTCTTAGTTACAGACAATTTTTTTATAAAAAATTGTTGTGGTTTAAGATTTTACTTTTACAATTTGACTTTAAAATAATCGAAAATCAAGCATAACAAGTCCATGCACCAATGCAGTAACGAGCGCAACGACAGTAATGATATTATGTGTCCAGCGCCAGGCATTGTATTTGATCAATTTTATTAATGGCTTGTAGAAAATACCTGTTACGGACACGATTATCATTAATAACCATGAAGTTGTTCCCAGATTGATATAAAGACCATAATTCATAGCGGAGTTTGCAAAAACATAGGTAAGTCCAAGCATTGTGCCCTGCCAATAAGTTGTCATTACAACAACTGCGTGAAACAATGCTAATATAACGAGTATGTAACATATCCCGCAATGAAACTCCTTTCGAACATGTGCATTTCTAAAAACCTTATTTAAAGCAGGTTTAAATTTTTTCACCGGCGCACCAACAATTACAGAAATAAACAGTAGTATCCATGAAGTTAACCCGGTGATCATTCCAACCTGAACCCAAAGGCTGCCCTTGTCCTGGACCTTCTGTGTCACTATAACATCCAATATCGCCTTATGTGCTTGGCCGGAGTCATCCTCATAAATTATGTTTAATTTACCGCTGCCGGGGTTCTGGCCTTTGACATTTATTGAAAACGTATTACCTTTCGAGAGCAGTTTTGGTATCTCATAGTCAATTTTTACTACACCCTCCAACGAGTCCGAGGGCAGGATAACCACGTTTTGAACCGTATCCAGGACTCCTATTTCGATCTTCTCTTTATCACCGGTTCTTAGGTTAACGGACCAGGTTGATGGTGAGAGTAATAACCGATCGATCGTCACCGAGATATCCAGTATTTCAGTGTATTGGGTTGGGTCGTAATGATAATCGGCAGAATAAGTTACAGTGGTTCGAATTTTTTGCGACTGCAGGGGTTCTTTCGCCTTCATTTTAATGTTTATTTTTTTTGTACCCTCTGTCATTAGATCGATTATCAGAGGTGTATTATCCAACAGAACAAGATTGGGAGCGGAATCCAGATCGATCTCGATGGTCACCGATTTTGCGTCATAACCGCCTGGATGTTTGATCTCGATAATATGCTCGAATTCTGCACCAGGATCGATCACTCGTGCAGTATGTGAGCGTACTGACAGGCTTTCGAATGTATAATCACCATCATTCCCGTGGCATTCGTGACACGGCTCCCCCTCACCTAATGCATTGCCGATAAACATTGAGCCAATAATTGTAAAAATGATCGGTATTGCCAGCCCTAATCCTTTTCGATCGTGCATACATTACCTCACCTACGGCATAAAAAATCTGGTTGATATGTTTTTCGCCAATTAATAGCCATTTTATGTTACATAATTATTCTTTTTTGGTTTTGTACGGGTTGAGGGGGCACTGCCGGGGCATGGCGCATATCCGAAGTTGCAACCGGTGATCGCTGCCAGACCTGTGGTTGGGCCTGGGCGAACCCCTGGATCTGAGCTTGAGTTTGAACCTGCAGTTGAGATGTCGACCGATATGTTTGGACCATTTCCGGACCAACGTTTGGTGCCTGTGCCCGGCTATAGATATCCATACCTGCTGCGTTGGCGGTGGCGTTGTATGATAATTGGGAGCCTGCGCCTGTGGTGCCTGTGCCTGTACCCGTGAAGGTCCGGATGGTCGGTGTTTGCGGAGGCGCTCCTGTCTGGACTTGTGGTTGTACCTGAGTCGATCTTGATCGCGTTTTGCTCTTACGAATCGCTATGCCAACAAGAACAATTGCAAATATTGTTACCACAATCAACAATATCCCAACACCACTTATTACCAATACGGATTTTGTTTCTTCTCCACTCTTTTCCGGAACCTTTCCGTGATACTCGCTTCCAGTCAACGTTTCTTCAACAGAAATTGTGTATGTTATAAATGCAGTGTTTCCATATTTATCAACGACACTAACGGTCACATTATGAAGGCCTGGTGTATCTGTCATGAAATATAGATACCTCTCATGAGTTACCACTGAATTATTCACCGCCCAGGTTAGATCCTGGATCTCGCCCTTCTCCAAGCCAAGATCAAGTATTAACACCTCTCCGACACTGACATTTTTATCAGTTGGGCCGATAGGATATATTATTATTACCGGTTTTACCTTAACTTTCCATAACATAACAGCTTTCAGATTTGGATCCTGGGCATTTACAATTTTAACCTGTATCTCATGATCACCCGGTTCATCGAATAACAATATCAAGTTGGTTTTATTACCATTAAGGTCTCCCAAAAGTGTCTCACCATCCATGAGCCATTCTAATGTCGTACCTCTATGGTCTCTGGCTTCAAATTGCGCCCAGAAGGTGACCTCATCTCCAAGGTGCACCTCGGCTGGCGAGATCGGGTTGGCTCGAACTATAACCGGACGCTCAAATGGACCCCGGACAGTAATTGTCGTGTTGAGATATACTTCATTCTCACCATCATTTACCCTAAGATATAATATATGATCTTCCTCGGTGAGATTTGTCATGTTGAACATGAAGCTCCATCTACCGTCCTCAACTGACAAGTGATACCATTTTTCCAGATCAAAGGATAATTCAACTAGTAATTTCTCATTATCGATATCATATACCTCTCCGGCGAATTCCACGGGCCCCCAAAGATGTTCGGGCAGCTCGTCCAATGTGATCATAGGAGGTATATTTGGGATGTCAAGAATAATTGATAGTTCCTTAACTCCTGATGATAAATACGGGTCCTTGGCAATTGAATATATCGTAATTTCTCCCTCTTCATGCTCGGAGAGATCGAATAGTATGGACCACACCTTTTGAAAAGTATCCTGACCCGGTGTAAGATTAACCTGTAGAACCGGTTCTTGTTCCAAGCCAACCAGTACGATCACAGGTTGAACGGACATGTCAGGGTCGGATACCGTTCCGTTGATCCAGACTAGAGGGCCTACAACCGTATCGTTTGTAAGGTCAAACTGTAGACTTGGTGGCAAATTAGCGTAAGATTTGTCGATGGTGATCGTAACTTCCGCAACATCCGAATAGATCGTACCGTCAAATGCTCTGGCCCGTAGAGTAAGCTGGCCATCCGGAATTTGGGGCACATTCAAAGAATAATACCATGACGCCGTGCCGTTTGCTGGGAGCCATGGGCCGGTGCCGATCGAGACCTCTACCAAAGTTATATCCTCACCGGGATCGGCATCATAGGCCGCACCGGTTATATTAAAAGAACTGGTAAAGAGGCCGCTGGGAGGGTAAGTGATGTTACAATGCGGCGGGAAGTCAACCCACTTTATGTCCGGGCCATAATGTGCCCAGATGTCCCCGATACCCGTATATTTACCGTCCGAAGTGGAAAAATTGAATATATGATCTGTACCCAAACCCAGATCGGTACCATTGAACACGATAGAATAGATCTCACCTTCATCTACGGAATCCGCTTCTCCATCTTTAGGGGTTAACATATAATTGGTTCCATCCACAGTGCAGGTTACATATATTGGCAGGTCTCCACCGGGGTCCGTATATGTGACCTCGTATGTGTACTCCATTTTCGTACTACCTAACATAGGATCAACACCGCCGTCTGATAGAACTGGCGGGACATTGATCTTTACCTGGGTCGAGGCAAATGCAGTTACTACGCGGGTGGTGTTCTGATTGATCGTGGGTAGATTATGTGCCGGTATAACCTTTGCTTCGAATTTGATGGTTTCAGATCCATTGCCGATGCCAGAGATCGTAAAGCTCGCGGTTTTGGTAACATTAGGCCGCTGCATAAAATATTTTTTTGGCGAGCCTGAGATGGAAAATAGATTGTTGGTGGCGCTTGCGGAAACTTCAATGGTAGAGTCCCAATAATGCCAACTCGATGATAGCTGGGAGAGCATGTTACCGTAAACTGAAACATTACACTGGATCACTTTCGGGTCTTCATTGTAAAATGAGGATACATTATACGATAGAATATCAATATACATCTCGTAATTGGTACCATGGCAGCCGGTGGCGAAACAGGCGTTGGTAGATGCACGATTACCCATTGGCGCCGGTGTGGCAATTACCCCGGCAACAATAATTAATAAGACTATAAACAACTTGAATTGGATAGGAAAAGATCTTTTCGGAATCATTCATGTATCGTCCTTGGTATTAATGATCGTAAATATATAAATATCACAGATGTGATCGATTCATTAAATGGCTCATCATTGATAAATTTTATTAATATATAAGAATCTTTTTAGAATGGAAATATATAATTTAACTGTTTGATATGAGTGCTTCCTTAATTTGATCTCCTCGATAAGTTTACCGATCAGGTGAGAATGCTCTAGCGGAGAAATATATTTATTGTCGAAATTCATGATGTTTTAATATATAACACATAATTGAAAAAGTTCGCAATAACTCCTATTAAGAGGGTTAAACGAACAAATTGTTCGCTTAATAGGAGTTATGCAGAAATGCCCTGCTCATTACTTTTGGCCAACAGGGAAGGTTGGCACAACTTCGCCTATCACCCATCGGTTGATAAACAAAATACAATGCGTAATGGTACTGCGTACGATTTGCAAAGGAA
>JAEHCK010000151.1 GCA_020696345.1 Thermoplasmata archaeon
AAAGTGCTTGCCCCTTGGGGCAAACGCGCCGCTACGGGTCCAAAAATACATTAGACGTTTATCAAATTTCATCCAGAACCTAAAGGATCTGGAATTCATTTGATAGAGCAACCTATCGGTCACTCAAAAAGATATTAAAATTGAATTGTGTTTGGAACATTGATTAAATTTCAATTTTTGTCCCATAAATTATTTATATATTTAAATAAATGTTAAAAGGGTAAAAACAGTGATATAATGAATGAATGGAAATTTAGAAAAAGAATAATTTCAATATATATAATTTTAATATTAATCATTACTGGGTTTATTGGGATACTTTTATTTAATGAGAGTATGAAAGATGGAGGTGTAGAAGCAGCAACAATAATCGTCGATTGGAATGGCGGAGGTGATTATAAGAAAATTCAAGATGCAATTAATGCGGCGAAAGCGGGAGATAGTATATACGTTTGGGCAGGTATTTATTATGAAAATATTATTGTTGACAAAAATATAACGCTCATTGGCAATGGTATGGCAAATACCACGATCAATGGAAGCGGAAATAGTAACGTAGTAGAAATTACAGCGGATTGGGTAAATATTACTGGGTTTACAATTATTAATAACGGAGAAAATACAGGGATAAGAGTTAGTTACTCAGATCATTGTAAAATTCAAGATTGTAATTTTTCTAATAATAGTGATGGTATTTATCTCTATTATTCTCACTATACTACACTTAATAATAATAATTTCAATTGGATTAAATTAGGACATTCTAATTATAATATAATAAACAATAATACTTGCAATTCAAATAATTATCGCGGTATTTATTTATCATACTCATCAAACAATACAATTAAAAATAACAATTGTAGTTCAAATAAATTTGATGGAATTGAATTATTTAGGTCATCTTACAATGAGGTTAAAAACAACAAATGCTTAGATAATTATAATGGTATCGAACTGAGATACTCATCACATAACACGATCTTAAATAATACAATGTCTGCATGTGGTTTGTATATTTTTGGGCTAAATTTACATCATTGGAACACCCATACAATAAGTTCCAATAATACTGTAAACGGTAAACCACTTTATTACTGGAAAAATATTAACAACGGTGTTATACCATCCGGGGCCGGGCAAATTATACTTGCCAATTGTACAAATATTACTATAGAAAATCAAAAAACGATAAATACCCGTGTCGGAATAGTGTTGGTTTTTTCGTCAAATAATATATTAAAACATAATAATTGTTCGAACAACCAAGACGGTATTTACTTATTCTATTCCTCAAATAATATGATTGTTAACAACACCTGCTCGAAAAACCGGTACGGTATCTACTTGGAGCATTCATCGTACAATACGATTGATAATAATACTTGTAATTTTAATAACCCTTCCAACCGTCCCAATTATGGTATTTACCTCTATTATTCCAACTCAAATACGATCGTAAATAATAACTGCTCAAACAATATTGAAGGCATAAGTTTAGATAATTCAGATTTGAATATTATCAACAACAATATCTGTCTAAATGACTGTTATGGGATCTTTCTCGAGTTTTCTAAATCAAACAGTGTTATCAACAATTCCTGTTTTACTAACCGTTATAGGGGAATAAGTATTTCGTGTTCTGACTCAAACATAATTAAAAATAACAATATATCAAAAAACGGAAATGGTATTACTTTTGATCTTTCTGTTAATAATATATTTTTTGAGAATTATATATCATATAATTCTAATTTTGGTATTTCTATTGATGGTAATTGTAAAAATAATTTTATATTCCATAATAATATAGTTTCAAATAAAAACCAATCTTTTGATCGGTCGTGGTATACCTACTGGAACAATAGCCAACATGAAGGCAATTACTGGTCAGATTATAACGGCAGCGATGTTGGTAATATGACATATATCTGGGATAAAACTGGAAAACATTTAATCGCTGGGGATGGTATTGGTGATACAAATGTTCCCTGGTTTGAAATGGATTTGTACCCATTCATTATGCCTTACGGCTGGCTGTACCCGGGAAAACCTATCTTATTAAGTCCCGGTGACAAAGATGCCGATGGAAATTATACTCTTTTCTGGAACAAAACCAGAGCTACTGAGGGATATATTTTAGAGGAAGCCAATAATGAAAAATTCAAATCATCTTTAATTTTATACAACGGTACGAAAAATATCTTTAATATAACCGGGAGAAAAGAAGGTACATATTTCTATCGTATTAAAGCATATAATAACAATTTTGAGAGTGATTGGTCAAATTATGTAAAGATTAAGGTTATTTACCCACCAAACCTTCCACCGAAAATAAATCGTTCAATTGATAATATTACAATGTTTGAAGATACATCAGTTATTGGGTTAATTGATCTCCATGATTGGTTTATCGATCCAAACGAAGATGATCTCACATTTAAAGTTAAAGATGCAAAAAATATTACCGTTGATATTTTAGATAATGGCTCGGTAATGCTATCACCTATAAAAGATTGGAATGGTAATGAGACTTTAGTATTTATTGCAAACGATTCTATTCAGGAAATCAGCGATACCGTAAATATTACTGTGGTAGGTATAAATGATCAACCGGAGGAACCAATAATTTCAACGCCACAAGATGGTGAATCGTTCGAAAGTTCAATTAAAATCAATTTTTCCGGTACTTGTTTTGATGTGGACGAAATTTACGGAGACATTTTGAATTATTCATGGACTTCAAATATTTCCGGAATCATTGGTTTTAATAAAGAAATTGAGAATATGACCCTGCCATTAGGTTACCATAATATTATACTTAAAGTCACGGATTTAATGAACGAGTCCAATCAAACAAATATTACAATAATTCTCTATTGTAATAAAAATAATATCACTAATAATTTCACAGATACTGATAACGATATGATACCTGATTACTGGGAACGAAAATACGGCTTAAATATTACAAATTCTTCAGATGCAGACTTGGATTTTGATAAGGATAATTTAACAAATTTAGAAGAATATTTAAATCATACAGATCCATTCAACCCAGACACCGATAATGACACTTATAATGATGGGTTGGAAGTAGATAAGGGTACAGATCCATTGGATGATGAGGATTATCCTTCAGACGAAGACAATGATAAGGGTAAAAAAAATAATAAAATAGAGTACACATTATATGCCGTTTTATTTGGAATAATTATTATTATTTTGATATTACTAATATTGTATGTTAATTTAAATAAGAAAAAAGAAAGAAATAATAAATGAGCTGTCAGGCATTTGATAATTGAGTTTGTATGTTCTTTCTTATTTTTCCATATCAAATTTCTTACTCATATTTTCGCAACAAAAGTTTTTTAAATAGAAGTCCGCATTTTCTTTCAATAAGATTTTGGAGAGAACATGTCAACAAAAGAACAGCTGCAACGGATCGAGCATGTAGCTAATCGTGTTTGGGATAAGTTCACTCCTTACCAGGTGCAAGAGCAATTATTGTCGCTCTGGGACGATCTGTCCGACCAGGTCGGCCTGGCCAAGGGATTCGAACCACTCTATCGGCTTTCAGACGAGGATTCAAAAATTAGCTGTGCCATTCTCGGCTCGGGCGGGTTTTCCACGGGGCGCGAGGAGCTTGCCAGGGCGGCTGCATTAGAAAATAAACTTGGTTTCTCGCCGGTCTCGTACTCCGCAGTTATTTCAAATCGAGAAAGGTCCGATGCTTTGACGGTGGCAGATGAGTTTGGCCTTCCAGGCTTGGTTGTGGACTATACCGAGTGGCGCAAAAAGAACGATGTATCGGGCAGTACTAAACTATTCGGCTTTGCTGCCGATGAGGCGCCTACCAGAGCAGAGCTGGAAGACCGGCTCAAGATCAAAAAGGCCTATGATTCGGAACTGCACGCCGCAATGGAGGCGGAATTGAACGGGATTCCGGAGTCCATATCACTGCGCGGGTATGATTTCATATTAACCGATAAGTTGTTCTCAGCCGATACCGAGGTGGATAACACACACCCGGCAAGCCTGATCATTCGCGAGGATGACGGTGAACCCGCATATGCAGGTTGGCAGGAGAGCGCGTATAATAAAATGGTGGAGGATGGATTCACATCGTTTCAAACTACCCTGATCCGGGTTGGCTGGATCGGCAGCTACGACGATCTGACGGAGGTGGATGCCGGTGAGATGCTGGCGATCTCGCCCGGGAACCAGGGCCAGTATGATAAGGTAGAAGACCACTATCTTTTGACGCTGAAGGCCACCGGGCTGCTGCCGTATTTCTGGGGGCTGTCAAAAGAACCTGCAGATATCCAGTACCTCACAAAAAACAACAAGGTCGTTAATATTAGACAGCGCCAGGTTATAGTTGGCGATAAGATATTATCAGGGCGCAATGTATTTGGCCAGACTATAGAGGATCTGGACATTTTCTTAAGGGTTATGAAGATTTGATAATGAGATAACGGGATGTTCTACATGTCGTTGAGATAACGGGATGTTCTATATGTCGCTGAGATATCGAGATGTTGTACATGTCGCTGAGATGTCAGGATGTTGTATATGTCGTTGAGATGTCAGGATGCATAAATGATTTAACGTAAATAAATCAGACATCCTAATAATAAATCGTAATATAGAACATCCCAACAATTAATCACAAAATAGAACATCCTAATAATTAATCGCAATATAGAACAATAAATCAATAATCCATCAAACAAAAACCAAGGTGGTAAAAAATGAATAATGATAATATAATAGCAGGAGAAGATACACTGGATCCGCAAACGTTGCTGAAGAAGCAGGCTGGGGAATCCGCGGCAGAGCATGTAAAGGACGGCATGGTGGTGGGGCTGGGTACGGGCTCAACCGTAAAATGGACCATTCTTAAACTCGGTCAAATGATCGAGGACGGCATCAAGATCATTGGGATACCAACCTCTGTTCGCTCGGAAGTGCTGGCAAGAGAGGCGGGCATACCCCTATCAACGTTGGATGCGCATCCCGAGATCGATCTTACCATCGATGGCGCCGATGAGGTCGATGCACACCTGAATTTGATCAAGGGTTTGGGCGGTGCGCTTACGCGCGAGAAGATCGTAGCCGCCTGTTCTAAAAAGGAGATCATTGTTGTGGACGACTCTAAACTTGTGGATGTTCTTGGAACAAAGGCGCCTGTACCTGTGGAGATCTTGCCGTTCGCACTTGAACCTTGTAAAATTTCACTCGCAAAGCTGGGTTCGGAACCTGTATTGAGGATGAATGAAAACAAAAAGGAAGTATATAAAACCGATAATGACAACTATATATTGGACTGTAGGTTTGACAGCATAACTAACCCTGTAGAACTCGAACAAAGGATAAACAACACGCCCGGTGTTGTGGAGAATGGTTTATTCTTGAATTTGATCGATCTGGTAATGATCGCTTCACCGGATGGGGTTAGAACCTTACCTGACCAATTCTCTTAATCGTTTTATCGTATTCTGCATCTCGGTGATCTCACCTTTTTTCTCCTTAACCAGTGTCTTAACCGCACGATCGAACGGAACTACCATTTTATATGAATGAATTGGCCGGCCTTTTCCCTCTTTCCTTATATCCTCTTTCTCTATCCAACCACGGCCTCGCAGTTCTTTTAATGCGGTCGATACTTCGGGCTGTCGTAACCTGGTATCCTCTTCTATTGTTCGTGATATGGTTTCTTCTACCTGTGACAAATATGTCAAGGTCTTGGCGGTCTTTCTTGATACACCAATATTTACCAGCAAATCAACGATTTCTTTATCGACTTTTTGAGAGTTTCGAGAATTATTTCCCATTGTTCTCCCCCGGTATTTATCTACAAATTTAGATATTATTATCTTGATATATAAATGTTGTTATTTATTTATCCGGCTGGCTAACTGGCTCATGAATGGGTATGGAAGTTTAAAACCTTTAGTTTATTAGATTGCAATTCGGCTATGATCACATTACCCGGTTCGGGATTGAAGTTCATCATACGTTGATAAGATGTTTGTGATTGCCATGCAGAGGAGTTTATTAATGAGATATTACGATAGTTCTCCACCGCGGTTTTGTGTATGTGCCCGGTTACAAATATATCGGGTATGCGGTCGATCAATAGAAAATCCTGGTGCTCTGGTGCAATTGGAGTCTTTTTGCCGTATATCGGTGCCAGGTGGCGCCGGACAAGCATCTCTTTCATCATCTGGATCGGTTTATTATAACTGATCTCCGGTATCGCCAGCACGAAATCGTCCATGCTTCGACCATGGTATGTCAGGATCTCAACATTATCTATCGTGAAATAACATGGATTACCCACGAACTTGATATCATTAGTGAACAGTTCAGTGATCTCGGTTGGGAATGTCGGCTGCGGCTCGGCCGGCCGGACCGCATCATGGTTACCAGGTTGCACGATCAATTGAATATGGTCGGGGATCTCCTCAAGTTTGCGTGCCAAATATTCATACTGTGCATAAATATCCGGAATCTCCAACTCCGATTCCTGATTCGGGTAGATACCGATCCCATCCACGATATCACCGGCGATCACGATATATTTGAGGTTGTCCCTTAAATGGTCTCCTCCGTTTAGCGAATATTTATAATTAAGCCAATTGACAAATCTATCCCAGGCTTTATGCAAGAACATGTTGCTGCCAACATGGATGTCGCCCATGAACAGGCAGTTCACCGGCACCTCGGTATGGTTCACATTACGCATGAGAGGGGTATCTGGCCTAATTATGTCTTCTACATAGACCAGGTCGTTTTTACCCATTTTTCCTATGACACATACAATCTCGTCATTTACAAACCTCATATTGATCAGAGGGCTGTTAACATTTATTAGCGCGAAGATGGAATCTGTTTCATCTTCAAGCTCGAGGAATGTATGGCCTTGTTTGGTGGTTCTACAATTGTTTATCAGGCCAATGAACTTAATTGGCCCGGTACGGTTGCGCACATGCGCAATATCTGATGCGCCCATCACCACTCGGCGCGATGTTTGAAAGATCTTGTGCAATGATCTGAAGCGATCTTGAAAATATTTGGTAAAATCGGTCAGTTTACCTTCAGTTGTAGACTGCCCAGTGACATCCTTGATTATCTTAACCTCACTCGAGTATTCAGCGGCTTTTGGCTTTTTTGAGACAGATGATCCCTTGACAGTTATCTGTGTATTGTCATCAGGAACCGTGCCTGGTTTTGAACCAGGTTTTGAACTTGGTTTTGAATCTGGTTCCAACTCGTCGGTCCGATCATCCTCGGTTGCCTCTGCCTCTGCCTCTACCTCTGCCTCTGCCTCTACCTCTAACTCTGCATCCTTCAATAAAGCCACGGTTAGATACAGCGGCATCTCAGAGAAGTTTTTCAAAACCGCCCGAATATACTTCTCCGGATCGTTCTTTGTAGAGATGTATGCCAAGGCCTCTGGCGATACCAATGTGCCATGTGAGGTCAAAAGCTCAAGAATACGTTTTTCCATCGCATGATGTATGGGTGGAGAAACTATTATATTTTTCTGAGCAGCACAAGATTAATTATCAATGTTTGTTTTTGAGGTTACGAGCAGCATGATTAAAGATCAAACTAGGACAAAGGGTACAACTTCGAACGCCGCAAAACCCACCGAAACCGAATCCAACATAAAGTTCGAGCTTCTTGACCGGGACGGTCTGGGCCGAGCTTGCAGGCTTTATACACCCCACGGGCACTTGGACACACCTACATTATTACCGGTCATTAACCCCAACGACCAGGTCCTGACTGCTGGCGAGATGAGGAAATTGTTCGGCACCCAAGGTGTGATCACCAATTCTTATATAATTTATAAATCTGAAAGGTTACACGAAAATGCCCTACAAAAAGGCGTGCATGGGTTATTGGATTTTGATGGGCCGATCATGACCGATTCGGGTACATTTCAATTATTCATGTATGGCCGCGTGAACGTTCAACCTCAAGAAATTATCGAGTTCCAAAAACAGATCAAACCCGATATTGGCACGATCTTGGATGTCTTCGGGCCGGCACGTCAGACATACGAAGAGGCCCAGGAGATAGTAAAAGAGACATTGAAACGCGCAAAAGACGCCGTTGATATTAAGGATGGTCAAGCCTTCGCCGGCACGGTCCAGGGCAGTTTATACCCCGACCTGCGCGAGCACTGCGCCGATGAGCTCTCAAAGCTGCCGTTCGAAATGCATCCGATCGGCGGTGTGGTGCCCGTTATCGAACAGTATTTATTTTCCGACCTGGTAAAGGTCATCATCGCTTCAAAAAAGGGTTTGGACCCGTCACGGCCAGTGCATCTATTTGGCGCAGGTCACCCGTTGATATTTCCACTGGCGGTGGCCTTGGGGTGCGATACGTTCGACTCGGCATCATATATTAAATATGCAAAAGATGACCGGCTGCTGTTCCCCGAGGGCACAAAGAAACTGGCGCAGCTCGAGTTGTTGCCGTGTCTTTGTCCGGTCTGTAACGATACTACGGTTCCTGAGCTCCGTTCCATGGATGGTCCGGAGCGTATTAAATTACTGGCAAAACATAATCTGTATGTCTGTTTCAACGAACTAGTGCGTGTGAAAGAGGCCATACTCGAGGGTACGTTATGGGAACTTGTGGAAATGCGTGCACGCGCACACCCGCAATTGCTGCACTCGTTAAAAGAACTTTATTCCAATTGGAAGTACCTGGAACACTTCGAACCTATAAGCCGTAAACGGTTCTTATACGTTGGTCCCGAGTCTATGCAGCGGCCAGAGATAAAGAGGTTCGTAAATAGGATAAAAGATCGGTATGATAGACCCAAAACAAAGACCATTGTGATGTTTCAAGAGCCAGGTAACAGAACCACTTCGTACGAAGAACATTTTTACTCGGAGATCTCAGATGTGCAGAAGATCACGGATGCGCATTTCGTGTGCCAGACCATGTTCGGTCCCGTACCGATCGAGTTTGACGGCATGTATCCTTTCGGCCAGAGTGTGGTGGACCCCGAACTTGCAAGAGAGTTGGCATCTTCACCAAAAGTGATCGATCAGATGAAAACGTATTCACATAAATTAACCAACGAGTTCACCATTATCTGGGATGGCGAGCAGACCTTGGAGAATTTGAAAATGCTCTCTTCGGCAAAGAACATGTTCGACATAGCCGAGGCTCGAATGCGTGCAGTGGCAGATTATCAATTTGGCCCGGGTGCGGCCGAGGCGCTTTTTAAAGGAGAACTAAAATTCGTAAGGTCTAAGAACACGGGCAAGATAAGAAATATATTGTTAGACGGCAAGCATATTCTATCGCTCAGCGCAGGTGTCAGTTTGTTCACGATGAGGGTGCCCGGTGCCCGGTTATTACATGATGCCATTCCCAAACCGAGATTGCGTGTGGTGGTGGCCCCCGACTCTGCAGAGTTCAACCGCAAGGGTAAATCCGTGTTTTCCAAATTTGTGCTTTCGTGTGATGCTGGTCTGCGGCCGGGCGATGAGGTGTTGATCACCGATGAGGAGGATACATTGGTCGCCATCGGTCGAATGGTGTTGATCGATCTCGAGGCGGAGGCGTTTGATATGGGTATCGCCGTACGCGTGCGAGAGGGGATCAAGTAAATTTGTTAGGTCTACCTGATAGATAATTGAAGTTTTGTGTTTTCAAATAAATAGAAGAGAATAAGCTAGTTGATTGAGCTAATGGTGATGGAATCATGAGTGTTGAAATGTTGGATATTTCGATTTTTTATTAGGATGTTCTATATATCGATTATTTACTAGGATGTTGGACGTAGCGCTTGATTATTAGGATGTTAGAAGTTACAATTCATTGTTAGGATGTTTGATTTGTTATTGATAATTCATTAATGCATCCCGGTATCTCAATGACATATCTAACATCCCGATATCTCAACGACATATAGAACATCTTGAAATCTCAACGATAGATACAACCCAAGTCTGACACTTAGCTCCGCTAATACATTCGAATAAATGATTTGACAGGTAGCTCAAAACGGGGTGAAATCACCCCGACTTATCAAGAAAAA
>JAEHCK010000112.1 GCA_020696345.1 Thermoplasmata archaeon
CACGAAAACACGAAACAACGAATGACCGACGAATGAACGAATCTACGAATATTTACAATAAATCAAAGATAATCATTCGTTAATTCGTCCATTCGATTATTCGGATCATTCGTTGTTTTAACTATATAATTCGTGCTAAAACTAGCACAATTTCTTTTTTATTTTTTTAATCCCGAACCTAATCCCGAACCTAATCCCGAACCTAATCCCGAACCATAGTTATTTCATTTCAAACTAAAATATAATATAAACTTCTTCCTTTACCTTTTGATTTAATTACATCTAAATTTACTAATTTTTTTATCTCTTTTAAAGCTGCTCGATCTGAAATATTAAAAATAGTTCTAACATCACTATTTGTTATCCGTCCTTTTTCAATTATCCATTCAACAAGTTTCATTTGTCTTTCAGTTAAAGCGGTTTGTCCCTTTTCTTTAAGAACTTTTATATCTTTACTTAAACCTATAACTTTATCTTTAACCGCTTTGAGGCTTACTGCTACACCTTCTGTGAAATATTCCAACCATTCAGTTAAATCCCAACTTTTCTGATCTACATTTCTTAATACAGCATAATAACTTGGCCTATCATGGTCATAATAATCGTCCAGAGTAAAGAATCTCTTGGCATCAAAACCTCTTTTATAAAGTGTCATTGTTGCTAAAATTCTAGCTGTTCTACCATTCCCATCCACGAATGGATGTATTCTTACCATTTCATAATGAACAATACCAGCTTCAATAACCGGATCGATTTCTTTGGTAACTTCAGAATTGAACCACTCTAAGAATTTATCAATTAAATCCGGAACTTGATTTGTTGTTGGTGGAGTGAATATTACCTCACCTGTAATCTTATTCCCAACCACCACTTGACGATCTCGAAATGCTCCTTCATCTTTCGGGTCTTCTAATGTTTCTTTTGTAACTACCTTATGAATATCCAATATATTCTGTTTAACAAATGGAGTTATCTTTACAAAATCAGGAATCTTTCCCAGTGCTTCAATGTAATTTAAGACCTCTTGCTTATCTTTTCGCCTCACCATTATTTCTCTGCCTTCAGCAAGCTTAGTAACTTCTTCCAAAGATAGCGGATTTCCTTCAATGGCTGTTGATGAATGTGCACTTTTAAGTAGTGCATCCCTTCTCAATGATACTTCCCACTTTGGAACCAGAGGTGCATTTAAAATTATAGCTCTGGCTTCAGCTATGAATGTCAGGTTTTTTACAATTTTGTTGTTAATTGTGAATTTGGGTTTGAACATTCTACATGATCTCCATTTCTGTTCTTTAAATGAATCTCAAATACTTAAATCTACTCAATTATTGATAATAATTATTTTTGTCGAAATAAGACAAGATAGGGGAAAAAAGGGGTTGCGAGATTCGGGTGGTGGTGTTGGTTGGGGATTGTTCATGTGCCGTTGACACTGTGTAAAAACAGATATAGCTCTTTTCAAGATTGAAATAAAATAATGCGATACCACATCATATTATTTTACCACGAAAGCACGAAAGCACGAAAGCACGAAAACACGAAACAACGAATGACCGACGAATAAACGAATCGACGAATACTTACAATAAATCAAAGATAAATTCGATCATTCGATCATTCGGATCATTCGTTGTTTTAACTATATAATTCGTGTCTTCGTGGTTAATAGGTGGTGACTATCTAATTAGTTGGTGTATTGTTGGATACGTGAGAGGTCAGGTGTGTGATGTGGCTAGGGAGTGGGAGATAAGAGTGGGATAAAAAGGGGTTGCGAGATTTGGGTGGTGTTGTTGGTTGGGGATTTTCCATGTGCCATTGACATCCACCTAACTTCTAACTCTCTAAATTCCCTAATAGAACACGGATCTAACGGATGCAACGGATTATCACGGATAATAAAAAACCAATAATATAAAATCATAAATCCGTGAATATCCGAATGATCCGTGTCATTCGTGTTCTATTATATGATATTAAAATAAACTGCACTTTCAAAAAGAAGGCCTGATCTAAGCCAAGGAATTTCGAGATAAAAAAACTATACCGGGTATAGTTTCTACGAAATTGATCACTCAAACAAAAGGCATAAAAAATGATGACCTAAGGACCAAAGTAATTGAAAAGATCCAAGATGACCAGATCACATCGAACGAGGTAAGAGAGTTTGTTAAAAAGATCAAAGCCGCTCCCCGGAACGAGCGTGAACAAATGCTGGGAACCGGTTACTAAATTGATGAGGTTAGTGATAAGAAGGATAAAGATGAAAGTGAAGATAAAAATGAAGTTGAAGAGGTAATTTTAATAACCCAGATCCAGAGGTTGGAAAGAATTGTTGACAAGGTTGTTTCGCTGGACAGTGATATCATAGGATCATTGAGTACAGAGGAGAAAAAACAGATAAAAGTAAGATTGGGATCTATTGCGGAGAAATTGGATGAGGTTATGAAGAGGTTGTGATGGGTGTATGCGGAGGATTGAGGGATTAGAGAAGGGCTAGCCTTGAGTTAGCGATAAACGATTTATTATTGATTGATGAAAACTGTAATATCGCTTTATGCCCAACCCATTCCGCCCCTCTCTGGGTCTAAAGCCCCCTCCTCGGGGCGGCTACGCGCCATCGGTGGGACAAATGTAAGTCATAAAATAGATATGCAAAGTGTTGAGGTGAAAATTAGGAGGATTTTATCAATTATTTTTAATAAACCCATGACTTTAATTTATCTAAATATGTGTTAATCCGATCGATTCTATTTTGAATTTGATTATCTTCATCTGTAATTTTATCTTTGAGGTTTTTCAATTTTGACTTTTGAGTTAAAAGATATTTGTTTAGTTGTTTTTTATCTGATATCTGTCCAATATATATAACATCTTTTAGTTGTATAAATTCTTCATTTGTCCACTCATTTATTGATTGATTTATTAAGTTTTTTATAAAATTAAAATCAAAATTACTAAATCTTTGTAAAATACTAATTGCATATGATTTTTCTTTAATATCAAAACTATTAAATAATTTCTCAATTTTTTCTTTAAAATTATTTTTCAGGTATTTCTTTATAGCATCATTACCTACTTTTACAATTAAATCTAAAGAATCAATTATAGGTTCTCTATAAGGTTTTTCAAAATTCTCTTCATACAATTTTAAGCACTGGAATATTAATTCAATTTCTTCTATGGCTATTTTTCTATTTGATAGCTCGGGAAATTGATGTCTTAATTTTATAAAATTTTCTAATCTGATTTCTTCATCATCAATTTCTGGATCATTTAATATATCCAAAATATGTTCAATTTTTTTTATATCTAAAACATATTTAATTTCTTTTTTAGATGGTTTAGGTAAAAAAGAATCTATTCGTTCTCCCTTCACAACATATATATTTACATTATTTTCTTCAATATATATTTCTGATTGGCCAAATTTTCTACCCATATCTCTTGTTAAATATTTAATAAATAATAAATTTCTTTCATGTTGATTTTTATCACCATTTATTTCCACTTTGTAATTTATATCAATATCTATATTTGAATTTTTATTAATCCAACGCCCTTCTTCTTTAGATATACCTTCTCCACCAAAATATTCAACAATATCTTTATGATATTCTTCTATCTCTCCTCTAGGGATTTTGCTTTTATCATTATATTGTTTTGGTATTCGGATAGTATATTTTTCTTTTGGTTCAGGTTCCATATAATTCACCATTTTACGAATAATTTTTATATAATACTCTAAAAATTCCTTTTATATATTTGCCAGTTATTTCATATTTTATAATCTCATTTAGAGATTTATTTTTTATTCATTTTTCACATATAATACATAATTACTTCATCTGGATTTAATATTTTAAATGCTCCAACGGTACGGGCGATAATACCAACATCAGTTTCTGTCAAATAATATCTAAAATCAAATCTATCATTTTGATCTCCAAATTCCATTGGATATTTTATATCATTATAGAAATCAGTATCTTTTGCTTTTTTATATTCATAAAGTATTGAATTTTTATTAAATAACAGTAATCTATCTTTCAAGATTTCAGAATAAATATAAATTATCTCAATTTCTTTATCATCAATTATAATAAACCATCCATTATCTTTATACTTATATTCTTTTTCAAATATATCTCCAAGTTCAACCATTTTATTATTATGAACAAACATTTTTTTAAAACCTTTATCAATAGCATCTTTGATTATTTTAGGAATTTTTTTATTAAAATTATTTATTGAGGTTTTGGTAATATTATCATTATTTTCTATCATATCAAAAAGTGTATTTATTTCAATATAGGCAATATTTCTACCAAAACCATCATAGAAAGTATACATATTTTTTTCATCATAATAAGATCTAGGATATTTAAAATGTATATGATAAGATAAATATTCAATATCATTATCCGGTATGAATTCTTTTGTAATAAAATCGTTAACATAAGTTAAATTATAATATTCTTCTTTTATCTGTTCGTATGCTTGCTTAATTGATGGATTGTCTTTCAATGATTTCAAATATATAAAATCTTCTTGAGACAATTTCGATTTTTCTCTATGAATTTTAGATTTAACTTGCCTTTTAATTGCTTCTTTAGAAGCATCTTGAGTTTCTTCTAATTGTTTTAAAAGCATTAAAATACCATTTAATGCCCTTTTTTTTGATAATTTTTTCTTTAAGGGAATTTCAATTTTGAAAGCCTTATCTTTTCTTTTAGTTCTCCAATCTGGTAATGTATTATTAAGTTGACTTATTACATCACCAATGCTTATAATATAGCCGGGATTATTTGTATAACTTACTTTTTTATTACTATCAAAACATACAATAAAATAAGGAATGTTTGTATGTTTTGCAAATTTTTCCATCAATTCAATATCATTTCTTTTTAGACATTGAGGAAATATTATCTTATTGGGTTTATATTTGGCTTTTCGATTTTTAACTTGAAATCTTATTTCTTTTTTTTCATCATTTTTTAATTTTCCCCAAATGTCAGTTTTAAAATATGTAATAGGTCCTTCATCTGCTAATTGACATTTAAATATATCTGAATAGTTCAATTGTATACAACAAAACAATTCGGCATTATATGCTTTCAATCTGTCTTCTAAAGTTAGCATTTTTTCCCTACCAAGGCCTATTCCGTCTCTACATTATCATTCAATCCCAGTTCTCTTAATGCTGCTTTTACCTCTTCAATCTTATATTTAGCAATCCCATCCTCCGGCGCCACTTCAACATTTAGTTTGATTTTTAATCCCTTATCAACCGCAAACGAAGAAAGCACTTTCGTATACACAGTCATATATTTCTGGTACGGTATCTCACCTTCCCATTTCAGTTTAGGTACAGTTTCAATTATGGGTTTTTGTTGCGGTTCATTTGGTTTGGCAACGGGTGGATTTGTAGGTTCAGGTGGTTCCGGTGGTTCTTCTGGAGGTTCTTCCTGCGGTATCTCCAACGATTTCTTATATTCCTCAGCTAATTCTGTCTGAATAATAAACACATCATCAGAAAGCTCAACTTCTATCGCACCCATCGTTTCATTGAACATAAATGGCTTATATTTATTATCTGGGGTTTTTCCAACATATGCAAATGTCCCGTTCGTAACACCTGTGGCAACAGTATTTTTAATTACCTCACCATTAATTAATCGTGGAAATTGTGGTGATGCAAAAAACGCATCTTTAACCGATTTGGTACTCCATTCTGTAAGCGCAGGTGGCCAATTTCGATTCACAAAATTCGGACTAATTGCTTCTTCTAATAATCCCTGCCTTCTAAGTTCATTAAGAATTAATTTTATTATATTCTCTGCTGCGCTGGAATGAACTAGTCCAAGATCGATCCTTTTTATATCATTGTCTTTATCAAGAAACATAATATTTTTATAAGTTCTCCAGATACATTCCTTTAAATCCCTTTTTGATCTCTTTAAACTTTCTGGCAATTGCTTTCTTTGAGTATCATCAAGCTTTAATTGCTCCTTTTCACCATCAATATCTTCCCAAGCTAATAATTTTCTAGCATCATCTTTCAAGCTTCCGACATTTTCAGGCACACACCAGATTAATGAGCTTTTAAAAGTTCTTGCTGAAGTACCGTGTTCTTTGGTCATTGTTTCGATTAGTTTAGTTGTTTTTTCATCTTCAACTGAATTGTCTGGTGAAAGAATAACAAATGTCAATGAAGGTGTATCCGAAATATGATTACTTTTTTCAGGGAAAAATACTCGTTCAACACCTAGCCCAGATGGAAAAATTGATTGAATTTCGGATTCAAGCCGTTCTTGAATTTGTTCACTTTTAATTGATGCCATTCGATCTGAATGAATCTTAACTAGATTTGGAGAAATGCTGAATCTATATCTATTATTTTCCACAATTAAAAAATAACAATTTTGTATTAAATTTTCAAGAGTAGTTTCAATATTCCCCAGGTTCAATTCTGGTTCAGCTACTGCAATTCTGATCTCCGGGATTGTGGCTACATCACGAGTCTGACCACCGTTAGATTCAAATAATATTGAAGTGGCAACTTTTTTATGAAGGCGAGAATTTTTTATCTCTTCGCTGCTTTCGTTATCAAGTCTCAGTGCATTAGCACCTTTCTTTCCAGAAATATCTGTTGTTACAGCCCCTTCTAATCTATCTTCATTAAGCTGTTCAAATATTGCAGCCCTAAATGTTGAGTCTTCAAGTGGTGCAGTGCCAAGACCAATTAAAGGATCTTTGTGTGCACCCTTAAAACCATCCTGATAAGCCTTAGATACCCATAGTGCTAATAACCGTAATACCCCTCTAGTCTTTTGAAACCGGGGTAAAGCCTGCCATTTACGTTCAAATACAGATATTAGAATCGGATGGAATGGATAGGTTGCTGCAAAAGCTTCTCGTGCATTATCCACGGGGAACCAATGTGGGACCTCTTGTCTATGATCTATTACCCATTCGGCATATTCTACAATTGTATTGTTTGCTTCTTTTGGTAATCCTTTCCATTCAAATAATCTTCGTCTAATGATCTCTGAGGTTTCTGTTTCTGCAGACATAATACAAGCTTTTCCAATACGATCAAGTAACTTTTTCAATCTTGAAAAGTCCTCTTGATCTTCAGAGTTCATCTCTAATTCAGAAGCTGGGATTGATACTGCTAATACAACATTATCTCTACCCCTGGCTTCCTCTGATAAATTCTGAATGAAATTATATAGTTGGGCAGCTAACCCGTTTTTTCGATTACGGCTTATATAATTCATTAATTCATCCATAAGGATCAAACAAGGTTCATCTTTAGGTAGAAATTTCCTTATCACATCACCAGCTGGGGCAATCATTTGTTTCTCATGTTTTTCTACAACTTTCAATCCCTCATCCTTTCCAAGTTGATAGGCAATTTCACCCCAAGGGGTTTTCCTTAATGGCGTACCGTCATCGCCACCACGACCCACGAGCGAATCAAATTCTGAGCCAACAAAAACTGCTGTCTTAGCAGTTGGAATCTCTGGGATTTTCGCTTCCTCAACGATTTTTAAAACACCTGGCCAACTTATTGCTTTATTACCGTGTTTTCCCAAATGATATAATAAAGTCAATGAATGTGTCTTTCCACCTCCAAATTGGGTGGATAAATTAAAAACTGCTGAAGTTTCTGTTTTTTCTCCGGATAACCGCCTAATGACTTCTGCTGCAAACGATGTTAAATTTTTCGTTAAATAAGTTCGTTCAAAGAACTTTTTCGGGTCTTGATAAACCTCTGGTGCTCTCTTATCTCGAATCTGGTCGAGATGGACTGCAAATTCTGATGCATCTAATGGTTTACCCTCTCTCAGATCTTCACGAGGTGTCACAACTTTATACCATGGTTTCAATGCCATTTAGATCACTCCAAATATTAAAATCCTAAACTTTTTTTCCTCCCCATTACTCCGTCTACCCAGCGTTTTTCCTCTGTATTTTTTGGATATAATGCTGATAATGCTTGAGCTAATTTCCAAAATCGAGGATCATTTCCAACGCCATCTTCTATTATTAATCGTTTTAAGGCTTCACTTTTTCCTTCGGCGAATAATAACATTGATTGATGGACCTGATCTAAAACTGTTTTGCCAGGTTCGGCAAATCCATCAATAGTTAATTCTTCAGTTTCTTTTTCAGTAATTCCACCCCAAAGAGTAACCTGTTTATCTTTTTTGGCAGATTTTTTTTTCACTTTAATTTGTTCTTTACCAAACAAATATTTTGCTCGTTCAGAAACGAGTAAAAGTTTTGCTTTATTTCCTTTTATCTCCACTAAATTAGTCAATTCTTCCAAATGCGCCCCTAGCCCTTGTGCGATTTTACGAACTGCATCGTATTCTAATATAAAACCACTAGATTTCACAATTTTAGAGGAATCTTTTAAATCATCATTCTCTCTTTGTTCCAATTCATTTTCTCCCGTTGATAAAGTCCAGAGCCACATTGAGGTTATTCTTGCATCTTCCTCAAAGCCAGTTGCATCTGCGCCTTCGAATATCATATTCAAAGCTTCCTTAGAAACTGCGGCCCAAACATGTTCAAGATATTCATTTAACGTTACAATGTCTCCTGATGCTTTTTCTACTTGCGAAAATTGAGAAAAAATTTCTAAGGCAGGCCCAATACAAGAAAAGATTGCATCAGCACCGACAATACCATCATCTGCAAGACGAAGCATCCAAGAATGGATTTTGTTGGGAAGTATGTTCAATATCTCTCGCCAGTCCCCAACACTAGCTGAAATGCGAGGACGACATACAAGGTGAATAGATGATCCAAGAACAGCCGACCCATGTGCTCTCATTCTTGCAGCTCTTTCAGTCTTTATCGGCCATGAAGCGGTAATAACCCATCCAGCTTTAATAATAGCATTAATCATTGCTTCCCATCCCTCAGTAGTTTTATGGGCAAAAACAATAACTAATAAACCATCCTTAGATAATATTCTCCTTGCTTCAATTAGGCACTCTTTCATTTTTTCTTCGAACCATTCTTTTGTTTTATGTTGATACATATCATTACGGCCAGCCATTTGGACAATTTCTTCCTTCTTTTCAGATAAGTTTTGACTGAATATATCTGGGTAATAATCGCCAATAATTCTTTTTAACCATACATAGAAAAAATCTGATAAATCTGCATATGGATAGGCGTCATAGTAAGGAGGATCGGTAATTACTGCAAAGGCGCTGGAATCTGGTAGAGGTATATTTCTAGCACTACCATTAACTATTGTAACAGAATTTTGTGTATTTGAATTGTTTTTGATAACTTCAATTGTATTTTTTAAAGAATAATCAAAAGTCCCAACATAATCCTTAAAATGAGGATTCACCTCGGCAAAATCAAATTTCATCCCTAATCCCCCATGAATGAATGCCGAAACCATATGGTCAAGTACATAATTAGAAAGAGTACTGTTGTATTGGGTCATATTACTAAAAGATATTGCTAGTATCGTGATTAAAGCTCTTGTATAATCTAGATCGCCATCAGTATTAATACTTTTATAATGAACTTCTTTAATATATTTCACAAATAGAGATAAGGAGAGTGCTTGACGGTCTGAAAATAATTCTCCCCAAGTTCTTATTCCATATAGATAAATACTCCAATATGTCCTAAAATTCGGAACAGGTTCATCCGGTAGTAAAGACATAGTAGTAATTTCTTTTTTTAAATCCTCTAATCTCTTCTTTGAATTAAGATACGCATTAAGGTCATTTTCGGTGGGTAATTTAAACTGTTTCTCTTTGGTTGAAGGATTGATAAATAATATAGCTAATAATTTAATTCCAGTGCCAGATTGATTTACTTGTTTTTCGACAACTCGCTGTTTCATTGTAAAATCACATATTGGACAAGTTACTGATCCTCTCCTTAGAGACCCATTAGAAACCTCATTAACATTATCAATTTTGTTTAAATGAAAATCAATCTGATTCGATTCCTTCAATATCTTAAATTCTATTGATATTTTTTCTTTCTTAGATAACAACATATTCTTTATCATTGGAATTTCTGTACCGCAATTTGGACTTTCACATTTTATTGTTCTAGCCCAAAAATAAACAAAAGGGACAAATTTTGAATTTTTAGAAGGGTAGTACACCTCCGAATCCTTACGAGATTGTGATTTAATCCATTCTCCCCATTTCTCAACATCATATATTAGTCGATCTCCATATTTTGGTAAATCAATAAGAACGGATTTTAAAAGAATGTATGATACTGAATTAATATCCATCGCAAATGTATCTAATCCAAACCTATTGAATTCTAACGGGAAAGCTCCCCCTCCAGAAAATGGATCAACCAACAACAGCTGATTGTTCTCATTATTTGTAAGTTTAATCAGTTTTTTTGCCTTTTCGACTAAATCTTTATTATTTGAATTTTCCCATTGGGATATTTCACAAATAAAATCTAGCAGTAATTTTCTCAATTCAATATCATTAAGATTATTCTGATTTTCAAGGGGTCTTAATATATCTATAATCCCCATTCTATATTCTTCAGAACATCTAGAATCTGCTGGATCCCAGAGAATTGTAGCTAATGTAGTCGCCCTACAAGAAGCAAGTGGTCTTCGTGCCCACCATATATGAAGTCTTTGAATATGGCCCTTCTTTATTGATTTGTCATGAACCGAATGTTCACTAATTTTTTTAATTGGGAAATCAACTTCGATTAATCTTTTTGGATATTTTATTTCATTATTCATTTTTTTTCACCTAATATCTTCTCAGCACCTACATGATAGTGTTCAATTTTTACCAACGGTTCCCAGCCTAGTTTTATTGGATTTTGTATTGGAATTACTTCGGGTTCGGTTTTACAGTTATAAACAACATAAAGCCAATATTCATTTCCTAACCTTTCTGCGGTTTTATATTCATTTGTTGTTAGAGCGACTTCACCAATTTCAGCTCTACCCTTTACTTCAATAAATTTAACATCAACCGTGGTCTTCGAATCTTCAGGATGAGGTTTACGAGAAATTAGATCAAAACCTCGATTCTCGGCTTCTACACTTTCTACTTCCCAACCTTTAGCCTTTTCAAATTCTTTTACTTTTTCAATTGCTATTTTTTCAACCTCATCATCTCGAACCATTGGAGCTATCTTTGGTGAATCTCTTTCAGGGTGAGGCAACACCCAAACTCTTCCTAGATGTTTGATCTCTTTGATCCTGCATAGCTTTTCTTGTGCTAATTCATCCATACGTTTTTCCAATCTTCCGTTCAATTCTTCTATTCTATCGGCGAATTGGCTGATCCGACCGTCAAGGCCAGGTTCTGTAGACCCTGATTCCTTTTGTTGATTCAAATTTGCAAATTGGACATTTACTCTATTAATAATTTCATTAAGGCTTATATTAACGTGTTCGGATATTGTTTTTATTTCTCGTTCTCTTTGTTCTATTTTTTCATTTAATAATTTATTCAATTCTTTTTCTATTAAAACTTGCTCGGTAGTTTGGGGAGAAATTAGATTTTCAACCTCTGGAACTTTCGTACCTTGGGGTGCAAGTGTTAAGTCCAAAAATATTGTTGGTTTTTTTATTAATACATTTTTATCCAAATCACTCTGAGCAATGAAAACTCCTTGATTCAAATAATTCTCTCTTCCATCCTTTATAGCTCCGGTAAAGACATCTAGAATGTATGGATTCTTAGAATGCAGATCATAAAAAACACTACCCTTTTGAAGTTCGTCTCTGGATATATCAAATAACCGTTCTCTGACAACCTCAAATAATGGATGACCCGGTGTTACCCATTCCGATGTAGATTCGTCTTTTAATAATTCTTTATTGAACACAATTTGTTTATAATTATGTCCTAGTCTTCCAAATCTGGATTCCAATCGTTCTCCTATTGGCCATAAGGTTCTTGGTACGCGACCAATAGTATATACATGAGGTTTAGCTTTTAATTCTTTAGGATTAATTGCCATTAGCGGAGTAGCTTGTATAAAAAAATCTTCGATCACTTCTGGTACCAATCTTCTTTCCTTTGCTTCTGCTCGCTTACCTATCAATCGTGATAAATTTAATTCACGTTTTGCCAAACCTTCGAGAGTGGATTCAGTAATAGCTCTGAATCGTTCAGGATCAATATTTTCAACGATCTTTTCCTTTATTTGGTTCTCATCCAATCTTCTTGCATACATTTCACGGATCATTTTTTCTAATGCATTTGCTGGAAAGACCTCACCTACAACATTGAAAACTCTATCTGTTCCTAATTCTTTTCTAATCTCTCTCAATCGATCCAGAAGCCTTTGGAGTACACGACCTTCCCGTGTATTTGTGGCAACAAAATTTAAAATTAAACAATCATGCTCCTGACCGTATCTATGAATACGACCCATTCGTTGATCCAAACGAACTGGATTCCATGGGATATCGTAATTTATCATGAACCAACAAAATTGTAGATTTATACCCTCACCAGCGGCTTCTGTGGCCACCATAATTTGAACATCTTCTTTAAATTCACGCTCTGCACAAAGGCGGGTCCCCCGTTGGTCTCGATCTCCGATCCTCATACCGCCATGTATTTTTGTAACCGATAGATTCCAATCTTCGAGTTTTTCGATCAGATAATCTAAGGTATCTTTATGTTCAGTGAAAATTAATAATTTCATTTTTGGGTCTTTAAAGATCCCGTGTTCAGTTATCACTTCTTTTAATTTTTTCAGTTTTGATTCTACTTCTCTTTCTTTTAATCGTTCAGCATGGTCAATTAATTTGTCCAATTCAATTATTTCTTCTCTTAAAGCTGCTGGGTCAATATCTGCAACTACTTCTTCTAAATGATCGATAATGATCTGGCGCTCGTCATCTGGTAGCTCATCGAAATCCTCTGGAACCTTTTTTAAAATTTGCTCTTCTCGATAAGCTTCTGGGTTTTCTAAGATCTTCTTTCTTTTATTTCTCATTCTAATTAAGCTCTCCCGAACAGCATGAATACTTGAAGCAAAACGCCGTTGAAGCATCGCCATTATGAATGATAACGCCCTTCCACGAATCGAGTTATCAGCTTGTGCTTTTATTGTTTGGTTTTCAACATAATTTGTTAGTGCAAAGTAAAATTCTCCTTCTTCATCATCAATTTTAAAATCAATTGTTTGAACATCTCGGTCTTTGAATATCTTTTTAACTTCCCCTGTGTCTGGGTCTGGGAACTGGACTAATGATTCTTTGATTCTTCGTAAATAAAATGGCGCACTATTTCTTTTCATGGCCTCTTCTAAACTTTTAACATCACCATATACATCTTTATCTAATAATTCTAGAAATAGACAGAAATTCTTTGGATCGCCTTTATGTGGTGTTGCGGTCATTAATAAATAATGATCCGTTCTTTTTGATAACTCTTCACCTAATTGATAAGCCAGTGTTTTATGATCGGCACTATATGCACTCATTTTATGAGCTTCATCTACTATTATTAAATCCCAATGACTTCGTAATAAACTTTCTTTTGCATCATCAACCACTGAGACCCAAGATATAGATGTTACAACTTGGTTTTTTTCAATAAATGGATTTGAGCCATAATTAGCTCTGAGTATTTCACCCCGAACTATCTCAAATTGCTCTCGAAATTTATCTTTCATCTCGCGCTGCCATTGGAATGTAAGGTTTGCGGGTGTAACTATAAGCGTTCTTTTTACTAATCCACGGATTTTAAGCTCCTTTAGAAGTAAACCAGCCATAATTGTTTTACCAGCACCAGGATCATCAGCTAATAAGAACTTTATTCGAGGTAATTTGAGAAAATAATCATAAACTGCCTCTAGTTGATGTGGTAATGGGTCTACACGAGCAATGGATAAAGAAAAGTATGGGTCGTACTCATAAGCAAAGCCCAATCTTAAGGCTTCTACTCCTAATCTAAATAATTTTGGATCTCCATTGAAACTAAATTTTTCTGAACCAATTTCTAGTTGAGATAAATCCTCTAATGTTAATACTGGGTCATGGACGTTATTAGTATTAACTCCTCGACCAATAATTTTTACCCTATCACCCATCAATTCTATTGTTAAAACCTGTACAGGTTCCTTTGATATACCTTTGATGATTACCTTTGGTTTGAGTTTATCAATATAATACTGCAACCCCGATCCGGTATCTTCCATGTGTTGTCCTCCCCTGGAAGGTTGTTTAGAAATCATGAATCTTATATAAATATCTATGGATAGGATTTTAAAAATGAGGTTCTTCTCCCAATTTTCGTAAGATAAAAAATAAACATTTCCTTTGGGAAAGTGAAAAGTGATCAGAACTTTTAAGATTTAACTTTTAAAATTTAACTTAAAAAAAATGTATCAATCCTTATTCTTTTTTTTCTTCTTTATCTTTCAGCGTTAAGTATCTATCTCTCAATTTCAACATAACATCTTTTTTCGGATCTACAACAACACCCACCGGTGGCTTCCGAAGTGGTGCGCGGGAGATATTGTGTAATAACGGGTTCAAGATCGTAATAGTGTCATGATCCTTATCCCGCGTTATCCCCTCGATCTCCGATACACCGTCATCTATGGGTATCAGGATAACCGGCCGTGGTTCTTGTTTTGGTCGGACCGGTGTGACATTGAACATTTTGTCGGTTTGTATTGGTATCTTGGGGGTCGGTGTTGTGATCGGACCTTGCTCGGTCTCATGCTCTTGTTCTGGCGGAATTGTTATCGGTTCTGTGGGTTCGGTTGATCCCGATCCTGGTGATCCCGATCCTGGTGATCCCGATCCTGGTGATCCCGATCCTGGCGATCCCGATCCTGGCGATCCCGATCCTGGCGATCCCGATCCTGGCGATCCCGATCCTGGCGATCCCGAGCCTGGTAATCCCGATCTTTTCTAACCTGTTTTCCTACTTCAGCTTATTGATATTCAATTCGATTCCTTTTCCGTTTCAAATGGCATATTTTCTAATGTAAGTTCTTTTTTCATAGCATTATGATAGATACTTTCTATAAATCCTGGGCCTAATATTTTATGGACTTCTATTGCAACGCCGATGATCCTATTTATAAAGAATAACATTCATTTTTGAAATGCAACCGCAGATTAACGCCGATTAACACAGAGATTAATAGCCAATAACTATTCTAATCTCTGTTTA
>JAEHCK010000022.1 GCA_020696345.1 Thermoplasmata archaeon
CATCTATTTTGACACGGTCACACCACCTGAGCTCTATAAAACCGATATCACCGAGACCAGCTTTTTCAAAGATGGCCTGACCGATGGCGCAACGTATTATTGGCGTGTAATACCCAGGCTTGGTGTGCTCGAAGGCTTGTGCAGCAGCGGTGTCTGGTGGTTCCAGGTTTACCTGGATTACACGGGACCAGGGACAAATTTCAAAATTTCCATAACCGGGCCAATGTCGATCTCTATTTACCCTGGTGAGAATAAGAGTATACCGCTAACAATCACAAATTTGGGCACAAATAAGGACATGATCAAACTGGAACGCCAAGCGGGACAATTATCGGATCATATAGATTTTGAAGATTATTCTATATTGGAACTGGAAAGTACTGGCTATGCCACTCGTACGTTGAATATAGATCTGCCACTTGATGCCCAACCCGGTAATTTCGAGATAATCGTAACCGCAATTTCGTTGAACAGCGGTGAAAAAGAAAAAGCAAATCATTTTATAACCGTAGAAATAAAACAGCCGGGAGTTGTTATACCTAATGGCACAGGGCAACCGAATGGATCACTATCGAATGTGACGGAACAAAAGCTAGGCGAAAATGCAAATGAATTATTAGTATTTTCAGTGATTGGGATAATAATAATGATCGTAATTATCACGGTACTGACAGCATTCGTGTTAAGGCGCAAGAAACGTGCGGAACAAGAATTACTCCCGTCTGGTGCGGTGACGGTCAAACCATTGCCCACACATATTATCGACGGCCAAATGCCGCCAGCAATTGCGCGAACGCAGTTGCCCGGTGTTGTAACAGGAGGTGGTGCTCAACAACCGACGGCGGTGATTGCACCAGCACAACCAATGCCCCTGCCCCAGGTACAACCAGTACCGCAGCTGCCACAGCTCCCGCCTGCACCTACACCTACAACATCTAGTATTAGTAGTGTCCAACCTCAGCCTTCTATCATTTCACAAACACCAGTCGTCCAACCACAGCCACCGTACACTGAGACACAAGTACAGGGGCCTACAGTACATTTACCTGGATCAAATGCGGTAGCACCGGCACCAGCTCCTACAACCTCAACACCACCTATGACCATGACCATGGCGGAACTAGAAGCACAAAGGATGCGATCAATGCAGCAACCCGCCGGGTCAATAGTGGAACCGACAGGTCAAACATCACCAACCAACCCTACAGCCCAGGCTGCCCCACTCACACAAAGCCACTCACCAGTTACCCAACCGACTAATTCCCAACCCCCTGGTCCCGGAACACAAGAGCAAGGCCAGGCAGTGCATCTACCAGATGGGTCGGAACAAACTGATGGAGCAACTACACCAAATAAACAAAAATTCTTGAAAACGCAATAAATTATCTTGTTATTAAGAGAAAAATTCCTTCTGGGCGAGATTTCTGAGGATTATTCCAAAGTTCAATTCGGCTGCTTTTTTCATTATTTATTATTAAGTGATAAACATTTAATATCAAGATAGTTTTCCTATTAATATCAGGAAATAATTAATTAAAATTATTATAATAGGGGATAATCATTTAAATATCATAATATAATTGATTGTTCAAGATATATTTATGTATAAGAGGAGTTGGGTAATATGAATTATGGTTTGAGCACGGGTATCAATTTTAGAAGGATACTGGTTATGATGATTTCGGTTGTTTTGATCATGACGATCTTGACAGCTGTGCCTCTCGCGGCCATGGGTGATAATTCGAATGATAACCCAGAACCGCTTTTTGAAACCACTACTACCGTTACGAGCAGTATTACTTCAAATGTAAACTGGACCCTTGCAAATAGCCCGTATTATGTAGAAAATGATATACCGATAACCAGTACAGGTAGGTTGAACATCGAGCCGGGTGTCGAAATATATTTTAACGGATCATATTTCATATATGTTGATGGTGTATTAAACGCCTCGGGCAGTGAGCAACAGAAGATAACATTCACATCTAATGAAACAGGTACAGAAGCCCCTGGTGACTGGAAAGGGATACAGTTCAATGCTTCCGGCGAAGGGCTGATAAAATATTGTTACATTAATTATTCAACCACAGGCGTCAAAATTCTTTCAGATAACAATATCACACTAACAAATAACACCATTACACAGGCTCTATTTGATGGTATTTTTATTGACGATTCCGAACATACAATTATTACAGGTAATAAGATCACTAATGCTGGAAGATCAGGTATTGTTCTTAATGATTGTAATGATACAATGATCACAGGAAATACCGTTAATAACTCTAAAAATGCGATAAAGATAGTAGATTCCGAAAAGGTTTCAATTATTAACAATGAATTGCATGACAACACCGATGACGGTATATTTATCGACCCATCTAAGGATATCACCATCGACGGTTGTGTTGTTTATAATTGTAAAAATGGTATCACGCTCGATACTGGTGAGATGGTCACGATCAAAGATTCGCTGTTCCATAACAACACATATGGTCTCGACATTGATACCTCCAAACACCTCGAAGTTCAAAATATCCGACTCTACCATAATACTTACGGTGTAAATCTCGATGACTCGACGAACGGGGTTAATTTTACAGATCTTCGTGCTTACTGGAACGATCACGGGTTCATTGCTAACAACTCACGGTTGAACCTCACCACTAGTTGGTTCAAGCACAACAACGATCTCGGTCTCTATCTGAATAACTCAAATAATTGTATGGTAACGGGCACAACATTCGAAAACAATAGCGAGGCCGGGGTATATTTATGGAATTCTACATTGAATATGTTCTATGGCTCCATTTTTGATACAAATTCTATTGGCGGAAAACTTATTAATTTATCTAATAATAATAAATTTTCAAGCTGTACTTTCGATAATACCGATTCTGATATTGATATTAATGCCTCCTCAGGAGTAAGCATCCAAGACACTGTAATAACAAGCAGCAACCTCGGGGTAAATATAACGAACTCGGCCAATGTGACACTCGAAAACAGCACGTTCAACAATGCAGGTGGCACTGGAAATGTTCAGGTCAATCTAACGGGCAATACTAATGTGGAATCCATAAATACTACATTCGAAAAAAGCAAGCTCCAGTTCAATGATGAAAACTCGAACATAACCGTGAAATGGTACCTTCACGTGCTGGTCAAAAGCGGTGCCCCGGTCCAGGGTGCAACCGTTGAGATATATAACGGCACTGATACGCTGATCAAAAGTGCATTAACAGATTCCAATGGATACTTGGCCTGGTTCAAGATAACCGAATATTTCAAGAACAATTCGGTGGACTTGAATTATAATACGCATAATATTAGCGCTCAAAAGACGACCATCTCGAGCTATACCGACCCGAATATTACAATAAATTCGTCACGAACTGTGGTACTTTACCTGTATGGTGATAACGATTTCGACAGCATCCCGGACACCATGGATTATGATGACGATAATGACGGGTATGTTGACACGAATGACGATTTCCCATACGATGGTTCCGAATGGCTGGACTACGATAACGATGGCGTTGGTAACAATGCTGACAGGGATGACGATAATGATGGTGTGCCAGACTATGTATCCGGGTTAAAACGTGATAAGGACAATGATGACGATGGACAGTATGATGTGGGCGAATACGACGAATTCCCGTTAAATTATTTTGAATGGTGCGACACTGATGGTGATAGCATTGGTAATAATGCCGATCTTGATGACGATGATGACGGCTGTGTGGACACCAAGGATGCATTCCCATATCGTGGTGACGAATGGGATGATACCGATGGCGATGGTACCGGTGATAATACCGATGCCGATGATGATAATGATGGTGTGCCAGACGAAATATTCGGGTTATTACGTGATAAGGAAAATAATAACAATGGACTGTATGATGTGGGCGAATATGACGAATTCCCGTTGAATTATTTTGAATGGTGTGACACTGATGATGATGGCATTGGTAATAACGCCGATCTTGATGACGACGGCGATGGTGTTCCCGATACAAAAGATGGGTTACCGTTCAACCCATCTGAACGGCTGGACACCGATGGCGATGGCATCGGGAACAATGCCGATGATGATGATGATGACGATGGATTCGATGATAAAATAGATGATTTTCCTCTCGACCCAACCGAATGGCTCGATACCGATGATGATGGTGTGGGAGATAATCTCGATTGGGACGATGATAATGACACGGTGCCCGATTCACAAGATGCGTTCCCATTCGACCCGAACGAGTGGCGCGATACCGATGGCGATACTGTGGGTGATGGCTCCGACCCCGATATCGACGGCGATGGTACAACCAATTCATTGGATGCGTTCGAATATGACCCGTATGAAGACACTGACACAGATAAAGATGGTATTGGCGATAATGCTGACCAGGATGACGACGATGACGGTGTCTATGATATAAACGACGCGTTCCCCAAGGATGACTCCGAGTGGTTAGACACTGATGGGGACGGTTGTGGAAATAACATAGATGTTGACGATGACAATGACGGTGTCCTTGATATAAATGACACTTTTCCACTCGACCCCACCGAATGGACGGATACGGATGGAGACGGCACAGGAGATAATTCAGACCAGGATATCGACGGCGATGGTGTGTTCAATCGGAACGACAAGTTTCCGTACGATGTGTATGAATGTGAGGATACCGATGGGGATGGTAAAGGCGATGAAGAAGATCTTGATGACGACAATGATGGCCATTATGATTACTGGGACAGATTCCCGAAGAACCCCACAGAATGGGAAGATACCGATAACGATGGTCTGGGTGACAATTTCGACCCCGATGTCGACAATGATGGTTGGCTGAACGATCTGGATGCGTTTCCGTTCAATAAATCGGAATGGCGCGACACGGACGATGATGGCATAGGCGACAATGTTGATATGGATGATGACGGTGATGGCATTTTAGACCCGTTTGATGCATTACCGCACAATCAGAATGAATGGCTGGATTCCGATAATGATGGTGTGGGTAATAACGCCGATCCCGATGATGATAATGATGACATTTTGGATACAATGGATGCGTTCCCGTTTGACCCGGCGGCGTCTGTGGATACTGACGGTGATGGTTTTCCCGATGAATGGAATAAAGGCAAGTCGGGAAAATATTCTAACACGGGTCTTGAATTGGATAATGACGACGATAATGATGGCATCCCCGATCTGATGGATCTGTTCCCGAAAGACTATAAAGAGTGGAACGACTCGGACGGAGATGGTATTGGCGATAATTCCGATGCGGACATAGATAACGACGGATACTTGAACGAATATGATGCGTTTCCGAATGACCCGGCTGCATGGCGTGATACTGACGGCGATGGCTTTCCCGATTTCTTTATATTAAATGTAAATTCCACCACCGGGTTGTCTGTTGACGATGATGATGATAACGATGGTGTATTCGATAGTCAGGATACATTCCCACTCGATCGCACCGAATACCAGGACACCGATGGCGACGGTATAGGCGATAACAAAGATTTTGACATCGATAATGATGGGTATATCAACGAAAATGATGATTATCCTTATGATAATACACGCCACGCGCGTAAAGTAAAAGCTGCTGAAGATAATGCGGCAAGCACAACTAATTTGATGTTTGGAATAATAGCAATATTATTGGTTATCATTATTTTATTCAATGTTATGAATTTTACCCAAGTCAAAGGCCATGGTATTTTCGGTCTTGCAAAACCATCAAAGGCCGGTGATGAATTTGCAAGGATCGAGGACAAGTTCAAATCCAAACCGGAGAAACCCGAGGAAATGGCAAGATGCAGTGAATGCGGTAAAGTCATACCCATGTCCGCAGAGTCGTGCGCCGGTTGCGGGCTTAAGTTTGAGAATTAGAATTTTCATTCTAGATAATAGAACGCTTCAGAGGATGAGGTTATGGAAATAAAAAGATCTGGTGACGGCAAAAAGGGATCGGTGAAGAAAGGAAAAGAAAAAAGACCCGAAACAAAACCCGTTGATCCTGGTAAAAATAAACTGGAAAAGAAAATGCCTAAGCCAAAGCCCAAGAAAGACGAAGCGCACGCAAAGGTAAATGTAAAAGCTAAAGGAAAAGGCAAGGGAAAGGGGAAGAAGGCAAAAAAATCCTCGAAACCATCACAATTAGCCAAGAAAATACCTTTGAGCGGTGTTGCACGAAAATTGCCCATCGAAGAAGTGGATGAGAGTGTAGATATTGATTGGTCGGACGATGGCGGGTCAGAATCTGATATTGCGATGTCTGAATTTGAGCGTACCCAGTTGGAACAAAGGTTAAAGTATATTGAACGTGAAAATATGAACCTTCAAAATGAATTGTTTTATCTTAAACCGGATTTGGACAAGAAAACCGAATTAATTACCAATATCCAAACCGAATATGACCGATTGAAACAAGATTTCGAAAAACATAAGAAACAATTGAACCAGCGGATGAAAGAGAAACAGAGATATTCATCAGAGAAGTTGATAACCGAGATATTGGAAGTTCTGGATAATTTCGACAGGACCAACAAATTGGACCTTTCTATAGCAGATAAGGAGGATGTCTTAAAGGGCATCCGGATGATATATAAACAGTTAATGGAGATACTTGGCAAGGAGGGGCTTAAACCCATCAAGGCCGCGCGCCGGCCATTCGACCCGCGTATACACGATGCCGTAGCAACAACACCAACGGACGATCATCCAAATAATACCGTGCTGGAAGAACTTCAAAAAGGGTATAAGCTCAAAGACAAGGTACTTCGACCAAGTACGGTGAGAGTGTCGCAATCAGACATAATACCCGAGATACCGATAAAGTTCACAGACAAGAAAAAGAAACCCAAGAAAGATAAACTCAAAAAAGAGAAACATAAAAAAGATAAACATAAAAAAAAGAGCAAACCCCAAGATACGACCAAGAAGATCAAGAAGACCGATAAAGATCTCGAGGTGAAGGAACCAAAGAAACTGAAGAAACCGAAGAAACATAAAAAACATGGAAAAAAAGAAGGTAAAGAAATAATGAGAATCAAGAAACCTAAGAAAATTATCAAATGAAAAACGAAGTTATGTGTGATACGATTAAAATAGAGGAAAAATAACAAAAATACTTAAATCATATAAGGATTATTATATGAATTTGGAAATCGTTGGTAAGAAACGTAATAATGATTTCTAATATTGTTAAAATTATTAAATTTGTTAAACTTTTGATCATAAGGATTTCATTTTGCAGGAGGAGAAATAATGGCTCGTGTCGTGGGAATTGATTTAGGTACTACTTTTTCAGAAATTGCCGTATTAGAAGGCGGCGAACCGATGGTTATACCGAACTCGGAAGGCAGCCGGATCACGCCTTCAGTGGTGGCGTTTACGAAAGATGGTGAGCGGTTAGTTGGTGAGATCGCCAAGCGTCAGGCGATCACGAATCCCAGGCGAACGATCACCTCGATCAAGCGTAAGATGGGTTCGCGGTATCGTGTGAAGATCGATGATAAAAAGTACTCGCCAGAAGAGATATCATCAATGATCCTCCAGAAATTAAAAACCGATGCCGAGGACTATTTGAACGAGAAGATAAAGCAGGTGGTGATCACGACACCGGCATATTTCGAGGACTCACAGCGACAGGCTACCAAAGATGCTGGTAAGATCGCAGGCTTGGACGTGCTTCGGATCATCAACGAACCCACCGCAGCAGCATTGGCATATGGTATTAAAAAAGAGGAAGAACAAACTATTCTAGTATACGATCTGGGTGGCGGCACTTTCGATGTGTCGATTCTCGAGATCGGAGAAGGTGTTTTCGAAGTCAAGGCAACAAGCGGTAATAACCATCTAGGTGGAGATGATCTTGACCAGGCTATCATAGACTGGTTGATGGAGAAATTCAATAAGGATGAGGATATAGACATTTCCGAGGATCGAGCAGCATTACAGAGGTTGAAAGATGCGGCGGAAAAGGCTAAGATCGAGCTCTCCGGACGGTCAAGCACGAATATAAATTTACCATATATTGCCGTTGACGATAAAGGCAAACCCAAACATTTGGAGGCGTCACTTACACGTTCAAAGTTCGAGGCATTGATCGATGATCTGATCAAAAAGACCATCGGCCCGACCAAGCGAGCGATGAAAGATGCGGGACTAAAACCTAACCAGATCGATAAGATCTTGTTAGTGGGCGGTTCAACGCGTGTGCCTGCAGTTCAGCGTGCAATTAAAAGTATGTTGGGCAAAGACCCGACCAAAGGTATCAACCCGGATGAATGTGTTGCTATAGGCGCCGCGATCCAGGCAGGTGTATTATCGGGCGAGATAAAGGATGTGTTATTGCTGGATGTAACTCCGCTATCATTGGGCGTTGAAACGTTAGGCGGCCTTACCACAAAGCTCATTACACGTAATACCACGATACCCACGCAGAAGAAACAGATATTCTCCACTGCACAAGATAACCAGGATAGTGTCGAGGTTCATGTTGTCCAGGGCGAGCGTGAGATGTCATCGGACAATAAAACACTAGGTAGATTCCATCTGGTGGGTGTGCCGCCGGCACCCAGAGGAATTCCTCAGATCGAAGTTACATTCGATATTGACGCCAATGGCATAGTCAAGGTTTCCGCCCGCGACCTAGCAACAGACAAAAAGCAGTCCATGACGATCACTGGTACTGGCACACTATCCGGCACTGAAGTTACAAAAATGGTAGACGATGCCGATAAATATTCTAAGCTGGATTCGAAAAAGAAGAAAGAAGCAGAATTACGCAACCAAGCGGATTCGCTTATTTACAATACGGAAAAAGCAATTGAAGAAGTTGGTAAAAAACTTGATTCCGGCCAACTGAAGTCGACCAAAAAAGCATTGAGTGACACCAAAAAAGCGTTGAAAGGCAAGGATGTGACACAGATACGTAAAATGGTGGAGATCTTGAACCAGGAATCGCAGGAGCTTTTCACTACACTGTACGCCGAGGCTGCACGACGTGAGATGGAAGATGAGGAGGAAGAAGAGATCGACGAGGTCGATGAGGGATATAAACCCATTAGTATCCCATGTCCGAAATGTAAGGCCAAGATCATCGTGACCTCACCCAAGCGACCTATCACGATCAAATGTCCGCGCTGTGGTATCAAGGGTACCTTGAAGGCAGAAAAGGAGAAACCGAAAGATAAGAAAAAGGAAAAGGTCAAGGGCAAAGAAAAAGAGAAAGGCAAAGTTAAAGGTAAAGAGATCGAAAGAAAACCCGAGAAGGAGGTAAAAGCCGAGCCCGTCATGGCTGCACCAACGGCCGGAATTTCTGAAAAGAAGGAAAAAGAAGAATACAAACCGATCGCGGTCCCATGCCCGAAGTGCGGTAATAAGATCATTGTGAAGAGTCCGGAAAGGCCGATCATGATCAAATGTAAGAAATGTGGCGCAAAAGGCAAGTTCAAAGGTGAAAAGAAAAAGGCTAAAAAGGTTGAAGAGAAAGTGATCAAGATGCCTGAATCGGATAAAAAAGAGGTATTCCACGAACCTAAAGCGGGAATCTGGCAGCCCAGTGGCAAGGTACTTAAATTTGGTGAAGAACAGGCAGTGGAAAAGCCAAAACCAGAACCGGAACAAGAACCGGAAAAACCAAAAAAGAAGAAAGATAAGGATAGGATGAAGGAAAAAAAGAAAGCGCCAAAAGAAGAAGAAGCCGAGAAGCCGAAAAAGGAAAAACCAAAAGAGGATAAAGAAAAAAAATCAAAGGGATTTAAACCGAAAAAGATCAAGTGCAAGTGCGGCGGCGAGATAATAGTTAAGACCTCAAAACGCCCGGTAAAGATCAAGTGTCCGAAATGCGGTAGGACAGGAACATTGAAAAAATAAAAAAAATGTTATGCAAAACGATCGATAAATAACGCATTTTTTTAATTAAGGACTTAGAAAACATTGGTGACAGACCATGGCGAAAAAAATTGACTATTATGAAGCGCTCGAAGTGGACCGTGATTGTTCACAAGCCGACATTAAAACAGCGTATCGTAGATTAGCCAGGAAGTACCATCCTGATGTCAACCCCGGTGATTTGGAGAGTGCACAAAAGTTCAAGGATATTAAAGATGCTTATGATGCGTTAATGAACCCGTTAACCAGAGATAAATACGACCAACACGGTTTTGCCGGTTTGGACCCCGGTTTTAGAACACAGGAAGATAGTAGTTTTGTGGTGACCGATTCCCAGGCAGAACCCATTGTATCTGATGATGTATTTGGCGCAGCTGGTATGGATGACATTTATAATGTATCCGAGGTAGGTGGCAGCGCCGATAGAGGTACAACACCAGAGCCTGGTTCAGACCTACGCTTCGATCTTGACATATCGTTCGAGGATGCGGCGTTCGGGCTGGATACCGAGGTGGATATTCCCATATTTCAGGAATGTGATATGTGTTTTGGCACCGGAGCACAACCCGGATCATCCACACGTAAATGTCATGTTTGTAATGGGCAGGGTATGGTTTCAGTTTCAGAGCAGACCGCTCAAGGCTCACGCCTCACCAGAACTACTTGCAGCACATGTCTGGGCCGTGGTATCATACTCGATTACCCATGCTCACAATGTGATGGTTCAGGCCAGGTACAGAAGTACGAGCGAATTCTTGTGAAGGTACCGTCGGGAGTGGATAATGGTTCGTGTATACGTGTCCATGGCAAAGGCGCACCCGGCAGTAAGGGCGGCCCAACAGGCGATCTATATGTAGTGTTACACGTTCGTGAGCATGAGATCTTCGAACGACATGGGAGTGAAATACTTTGTGAAACATTGATCGATTTTGTCCAGGCAGTTTTTGGCGCAGAGATCCAAGTGCCAACACTGGAAGGCCCGGCAAAGATGCGCATCCCGCCCGGGACACAGACCGGCACGATCTTCAGACTTCGCGGCAAGGGTCTGGTGGACCCACAAAAGGGCAGGCGCGGCGACCAGCATGTCAAGGTTACTGTTGTAACACCAACTAGCCTGAACGAGCGGCAGAAGAAATTGCTTATGAAATATGCAATGGCAGTAGAATAAATCAATAATTGTTTTATTTTTAATTACTGCACTTTTGCGTTTTGATTTGATAGAATAATAATTTTAGTTCAACGAGTTGGTCGACTGGTAGAAATGGGATGTTGTATATGTCGTTGATATGACAGGATGTTCTACATGTCGAAGAGATGACAGGATGTTCTATATGTCGCTGAGATGTCAGGATGTTGTATATGTCGTAGAGATTTCGGGATGTTCTATATGTCGAAGAGATGTCAAGATGTTCTAAGTATCGCTAATATAACAGGATGCACAAATGAATTAACGTTAATAAATCAGACATCTTGATAATTAATCGAGATATTGAACATCCAATTAATTAATTGAAATATAGAACATCCCAATAAATAATTGAAATGTAGAACATCCTAATAATTAATCGAAATATAGAACATCTCAACACTCATGATTCCATCACTCACCATTAGCTCGATCTACTAAGCACTACCACAGCATAATAATAACAGGCACCAGCAGTACCCCCATTGCGTGCGACCGTCTCACCCCGAAATACGGCGGCATCAGCCCCAGACAGGTAGAGATCGCCAGTATGAACAGGCCGAGCATACCCGTGAACATGAACACCATGATAATAATGAAAATGATGATCCCTCCCACCACCTTTCGATACGATATCTTCTCGAACAAACGTGCAAACCTTTTGCCGATGTAAAGTGTAAGAAAGAACCCGAGTATTGCCGCAATGAGCCCCGCAAGAACCAGATATATCAGGTTTCCGGGCATGATGGTGGACCCCCAGTGCTCGACCGGTATGAGCTGGTTCACCACAATGGCCGCACCGGATCGCGGACGCAGTATGAGGAAGAGCGCAACAAGAACAAAGAAACTGTTCGTGGTATTGATCGCCGATAATGTCACGATCACCTGCTCGCGCTCCTGTTCCTTACGAAACAGCATGGCAACCACCGTGGCAACACCCGAGGAGAGCCCGGGCAAAAAGCCCACCGTGGACCCTGCAATGGACCCGGTGGTGACCGACTTCAGGGTCTCGCCTTTGTCCAATTCGGGTCGTGTGATCTTCTGTTTCGGTATGCTCGTATTACTTCTAAGCGAGTCGAGCAATGTTGCAACCCCGAACAGGCCGGCAAGTGCGGGGAATAATGCGGTCGAGGGCAGACCGAAAGGTGAACCAATATCAAGTATGAATATTAGATATCCAAACACACCCGCCGTCAGGAAGATCAGAACCGCAATGGCTATTCCAAGTGTCCTGGAGAATTTGCCCGGTTCATATTCTGTTTTACCTGAGTTAACAACGCGCTTGTACGGGATCTTGGTCTGCTCCGAGAATAATATCAATATACAGATCCCGAGGAGTATATACACCATGTACTCTTTGAGGAATATGTACCCGTTCACTGGCTCGCCGATGATGAATCGAAACGGTATAAGGAAGATGAACCCGACGATTATGCCGCCCAGCGAACCGATGGCCGAGAGCATGACCGCCTCGTAACCGCGGCCCTCGAGCAGCATGGAATGTGCGGGCAGGACCGACAGCGCGGTCTCGCCCTCGGGCGCGCCGAGAAATGTGCTTGGTATGAAATCGAGAAACGTATGTGCAATGGACATTGCAACGATCATCACGCACAGCAGCACGGGTATGAACAGCTCGGGGACGCCATAGCCCCGGAGGAACATAAGGCCAACCAGTAATGCGGGCGATATTGACAACATGATCACCGCTATGTTATTCACGTGCAGCCCCGGTATCAGCCCGGTTAGCACCCCAAGACATGTACCAAGTATAGCGAATGTGATCACAAGAATTATTTCGAGCATTAAGTCTTCCCACTCCAGTCTGTTTATATCAAGAACTATTATTACTGAAACTATGGCTTCTTAAGAAATTGAGGGCGGTATGTTATGAGGGCCGTATGTTATTCATGAATTATATCAAAGATGATATTTATGTTTGTTGCTTGACTAGTTGTCTACTTTGAGGGGTGCACTCCAAAAATACCAAAAGAAATAATAGAAAAGTCTTTGTTTTATAATATCGAAAGTTTTTAACCCATATTATTCATTCCTCCTATTGTGATAATATGCCATCAACCGGAATAAAAAAAGATCTAATATCGGTATCGGACCTTGGAGCCGATCTTGGGTCGGTAATTACCTGGGCTTCGAAACTCAAGACGAAAGAATATAACGCACAATTTGCAGAATCGCTCAAGAGCAAGTCCATGGCCATGATCTTCGAGAAATCATCAACCCGCACACGTGTATCCTTCGAGGTCGCAATGACGCAGTTGGGCGGTCATAGTTTATTTCTAAGCCCGAAGGACCTACAACTTGGTCGTGGAGAGTCCGTGGGAGATACTGCATGTGTGCTTAGTAGATATGTGGACATAATAATGTATCGTGCATTTAACCATGAAACAATGATGGAACTGGCTAATAATGCCACTGTGCCGGTCATAAATGCTCTTGATAACATTGAACACCCTTGCCAGATAATAGCGGATCTATTGACGATCTTAGAACATAAATGCACCTTAAAAGACATTAATTTTGTTTATATGGGTGATGGGAATAATGTGTGCAACTCATTATTATTAGGTGCTGCACTGGTTGGTATGAACATGACCGCAGCATGCCCGGAAGGTTATTTACCTGATCCGGAGATCATGGAAAAAGCGAAAAAGCTGGGTGAAATCAATGAATGTTCTATCAAAGTCATGCAAGATCCACTGGCAGCTGTTCAGAGTTGTGATGTGATCTATACAGATGTTTGGGTTTCCATGGGCGATGAGGGTGAACAAGCTGAACGTGAGAGAATATTTCAACCGTTTCAGATCAATTCCGGTTTGGTAAAAGCTGCAAAAGACGATTGCATGATCATGCACTGTCTACCAGCTCATCGCGGTCTCGAGATCACTGACGAGGTTATGGATTCTAAACAATCAGTAGTGTTTGACCAGGCAGAGAACAGGTTACATGCGCAAAAGGCAATTATTTTATACCTATTGGGGCGTTTGGAGGTTTGATTATTATTGGGATAATCGGGCTCTGATATATTTTAGCTGAGATAGGCTCTAATTTATTATTGCTGAGATAGGCTCGGGCTCTGATTTGTTATTACTGAAATAGGCTCGGGTTAATATTTTATGATATCCGAGCCTAAACAAACGAAATATAAGCAGAGCCTGATAAGCGGAACTTATGCAGAGCCTGATAAGCAGATATTCAACAGAGCCTAACGCAGTGGAGCCCGACCCCAAGTATAATGGTGAGATATTTTAGATCGATCCAAATTCGGGATCGGGATCTAATTTATTATTACTGGATTAGGATCGGGTTCTGATCTATTATTACTGAGATAGGCTCGGGGTTAATAATTAAGCCTCTTCTCCCAATTTAGGAAGAATGTAAAAAAAAAGAAATGAAGATAATTTTGAGGTAAAATTCAAGCCAGGGGGTACAATTCAAGGGGCCAGGAACAGTTTCTAGTTGTCAGTTGCTAGTTGCTAGTGTTATAACTTTGCTCTGAAAACTAAAAACTGAAAACTTTTTTAACCATGAAGTTTATTTAAATCATCAATTTTCTGCTCCCCTAACTCTTACACTCCCACACTCTTTCACTCACACACCCCCCAAACTATTATACTCAATAATTAATTAACAAAGTGAGACATCATCATGAACAAAACAACAACGAACAATTTATTATTCGATCTCTCTGGCGAGCATCCCGAGCTGCCCATGGCCGAATTAGAGGCGGTATTGGGTGCACTCTGCAAAGATTTTGATATCGGTGATCTGGAAGTAATTAACCGTCTTGCGTTTTTTGAAACAAAAGATCACTCGCCCGGGTTGATCGAAAAATTAGCAAACCGGCTATCGATGTGCCGGGGCATCTTCGAGGTCGCTGCCAGTCGATCGAATTGGCAAAAGGTTATAAGATCGAGCCCAAGATCGGATGAGATAAAGAAGTTAGATTTGGTAAATCAGGTCAAGGAGATCGATCGTGGTGTTTTCGAACGGCGCAAAGCGCAGTTCAGACCGTACTTTGCACCTATTTCGCTTCACCCGCGCCTGGCACGCTGCCTGGTTAATTTGGCGGAACCACCTGAACATGGTGCGGTACTGGACCCGTTCACCGGTACGGGCGGAATTCTTCTGGAAGCCGGTTTAATGGGTTTTACCGTGTTCGGATCGGATATTGATCCACGGATGGTCGAGGGCACGATCAGAAACCTGGAGCACTGGGGCTTGAAAGAGCATTCGATATTTCAGGCCGAGATCGAAGAATTACCTGGAAAAATAACATCAAAGGATCGATTCGTGATCGTGACCGAGCCGCCATACGGCCGGGCTACATCGATACACGGCGAGTCGTTAGAGTCTTTACTTGAACGTGCGTTTTTGGTATTTAATAAAATATTAGCTCCGGGCGGCCGGCTGGTGATCTCGATCCCCGATAAAGAGCTCGTCAGTCTTGCCGATAAGTACTTTTCCACCATAAATATGTTCGAATTACGTGTTCATAGATCGTTGACCAAATATATCTGTGTCTTTTCGAGATTTGATTAATTGATAATTTTGTGATGATCTGATACATTATTGATTTTTTGATAATTTGATTCGATGACGATTTCATGATAATTTGGTGAGATGTCGATTTCATGATAATTTGATGAGATGTCGATTGCTTGATCAATCCAACATTAATTCAGCAAATTATCATCCCATTTTCAACTCATCAAAATATCATCCTATTATAAACCCTACAAATTATCCTCCCATTATCAACTCTGCAAATTATCATCCCATCCTCAACCCAGCAAATTATCAACCCTGCATTAATTCACCAGAATGTCAATCCAACATCAACCCCGCAAATTATCCTTAGACTTCCCTAAGATATTGATATGAAGCAAGGATATCGTATGCCACACCCTGGTCACGCGTATAAAGATTAATGAGTGAGGGGCGACCTGATGGCGGGTAAGTTATTTCACAAAAACATTGTGCATAAACATGAAAAGATAGATCTTGAGGTAACAATCCCACTTCACCATCCGATTCGTTGCCCTTTAATGTAAAAATAGCACTGAACGGTGTTGTGCCTGAAAAGGTTTGGTTGAAGCCAACTGCAGTAACTGTTACGTCATCAGACGGAGAATTACCATCAGTACCAGAATGTGTAGCGTCATAATCTTCAAAGTTGAGGCTAACCGAAACTGAAAAGATATTTGAATCATTCAATGTAATAGAGATTGTACTATCGACCTCTACGTAGATCTTGTCATCCTCCCTTGCCTGAGCAGTTCCGGATTCCAGCCAACCGATCTCACTTGGATAATCACCTTTGACTTCTTCAAAACTTGGTTCATTTGACTTTTTTTTATCACTTTCCAGGCAGCCTGCGCCTGCGGTGATCAGAAGTATAATGATCACAATAGCAATTATAATTTTCTTGTTCATGATTCCACCTAGGTTCTCAAACCATATGGATATTACGATCTATTAATCCCATATAGTTTCAATTAATTTATAAGTTTTTCGTAATTTTATCAGTTTTGGCTGGGATAACAATCAAATAATTCCTTTGATATAACTTAAATTAATTTGTAAATAAAATGGCGATAATATGGTGATCATTACCTTAACTACCGATTTTGGTTTAACTGACGGTTATGATGCGGCCATGAAAGGCATTATATTGTCCATAAACCCCGATGTCAATATCATCGATATCACTCATTCGATCCAGCCGCAAAACATTCACCAAGGTGCATTTGTGTTATATACTGTCACAACAAATTTCCCATCGACACCTAAACCGATCCATGTTGGAGTGATCGATCCAGGTGTTGGGACGTTACGAGACGGCTTGATCTTCAAATGCCGTAACGGTGTGCTTGTGGGGCCTGATAACGGTTTATTAGCGCCCGCGGCCGAGCATCTGAAGATCGAAGACGTTTTCAAGATCAACAACTTCGAGTATTGTTTGACCGACATATCATCAACATTTCACGGACGCGATATTTTTGCACCAATTGCAGCTCATATTTCCAAGGGCATTCCTATTGAAAAATTGGGCCAGAAAGTCGATAAGTTTGTTAAATTAGATCTGTTCGATGTTTCCGAAAGTGACAATGGATTATCGGGAATTATATTGAATATCGACCGATTTGGAAATATTATCACCAATATCTCAAAAGACCTCGTAGAAAGATATTTTACTTTGGACGAGCAGATCGTGGTTAGCTTTTGTTCGGGCCGCAGTGAAGAATGTAGCTCGAAGATACCTTTAAAAGTTACTTATGCCGGGGTTCCAAAGGGTGCATTATTGGCAACCATATCGAGCAGTGGTTTTCTTGAAGTTGCAGGCAATCAATGCAATGCGGGGAAAGAACTGGATGCAAAGGTCTCCGACAAGATCACTATTAAGAAAATATGATGGTTGTATTCTTGATATTTTTATGCTGGATCGTAGTCGAAATGAATTGATGCTGGATCGTAATCGAGATGAATTGATGCTGAATTGTAATTTTCCAGCTCAACAATAATTCTACATGACTACAGTCAATCAATAAATAATCACGATCACAGTCCAACGATAATTCTAATCGACTACAGTCAATCAATAATGAATCTAGAACCTATTTCTACCCTTCTTCGGTTTCCTCTTGATATTCCTCATAAATATAAGTAATTGAGAGGGTCCATTCATTGCCGGTATCGGAAGTGGTCCGAAAGCCTCCAGGAGCATGGTCATCACCGCATTCACCAGCTTCGACCAGGATAGCCCATGTACCAACGTAATTTTCCTCAAAATCTGATTCTTCGTAATCAAGCCTAGCGGTGGCTGTTACAGATCCGGTACTGCTAAGATCAGAATCATCCAGGATCTCACCGTTTGGTGCCTGGATGGATACTTTAAAGTAATCAGGGTCGTTTGTACCACGGAAGTATGATGACCCATCATCTTGCCAAGTCAAGGTACAACTAACCTCTGTTAGCATTATTTGTTCAATGGTTAAATCTATCTCTGACATATCATTTTCGTTAGTATTACCTGTTTCTGAACCACGAACCGTTTTTTCCACCAGCTCACCTTCTGGTTTACCCCCCTCCTCAACCAGACCCTGGAGCTCATCCAGGTTGGCAACATCTGCCTGTGCCTCGACATAAAAAACACCGGCTAGTATGACCGTAATGAATATCATACCGATTATTCCCGTTTTCAATTGGTTTTTTTGGGTTTCGAACAGTGTTTTATAGAGAGACATTGCCAACAATCCCGATGTGGACTGGTAATTATTATGATGTCATTTATATCTTTCTGTTTCAGGTTAAAAAGAAAAAAAAGCGGAGAATACATTTTTATATTAGTTAATATTTATCATCAACCCAACTGGTGTCAGTTATGGCCATTTCGAAAAAAACTCAAACGCCGAGTAGACTTAAAAATGCAATTCTTATTATACCCATAATTGCTATTTTTGCATTAATTTGGCTATTATCATTGAAATTGGAAATGTTGCCGGAAAGCCTAAGCATGAACTTGGATTTCGACACCTGGAAGAACTTTTGGATAACGATCTTAATTATCTTAGTAGTGGTTTTGGTTTGTATTCCACAATCGGGCGGGACATCTTCAGGTAAGGAAGTGAGTTCGACTTCAGAGGCGCCTAAAGCGACTTCTACTGAAGATTCCAAAACAAAAAAAGCCAAACGCGTTTCTATGGTTATCATCGAGAGCGATGATAAACCACTTGAGTTCACACCCATAACTGAAGCTGAAGCGGAGGAAAAAAGTTCAACTTCAACCGGTGTGGTCAATGCCGAAGGTGCTGATGTAATAAAGGTAGAAAAAGAGGAGATAAAAGCCGCCGAGATAATAGCCCCACCTGTACTAAAAACCAAAGTTAAACCCGAGATAATAGAATATCCACCAGAAGTGGAGGGTGGAATATACGGCGACACTTTTATCCAATTCAATGATGAAAAGGTTCTAAAGTTACGAACATTGGTCGTAAGAGATATTTACCTGTTATAATGATTAGATTTAAGTACTTTAAATATAATGGGGATGGCTACTTCATGATTGAAATTAAAGATCAAAATAATGATCCTAACTTGATTGGAGGGAAATAATGGCAAGAATGCATGCACGGCGAAAAGGAAAATCATCGTCCACAAAACCATATTACACAAGTGTCCCCGAGTGGATACCCTTAAAAAGCTCTGAGATTGAAGAGCTTATTGTGAAACTTGCCAAAGAAGGATTATCTACAGCTGAGATAGGTACGAAATTACGCGACCAGTACAGTGTGCCTTCCGTTAAATTATGTACTGGAAATAAGATCACCAAGATCCTTCAAGATAATAAGATCCAATTTAAGCTGCCGGAAGATATCAGCAATTTATTACGCAGGGTACAAAACATGGATGAACATATGATAAATAATCGGAAAGACCTGCATAACCGGCGCTCGATGAAATTATTAGAGGAAAAGATCCGACGAATGGTTAGATATTACAAAAAGAGTGGTGTATTACCAGATGACTGGAAATATCACCTGTCTTCGATCAAGCTAATACTTAAATGAGCAAAGTTTTGCGTTTTATCATATCAAGCTATCATATTGCTATTTTGTAGTCGAGCAGAGTTATTGATTGTTAGTGGCAGTGATGAGGTATTGATTGACAGATGCCTGGATGGATTATCGATTGACAGATACCTTGATTTTATGTCGGTTTACAGATGCCCGGATTAATTGTTGATTGAACGAAACGTAGTTGTGATAGTAAATCAACGGATCTTCCTAGCATTAATTCATTTCGGTATCTACTCAGCACCAACCCAGTACGGCATCTATTCATCATCAACCCATCCAGGTATCTGTTCAGCATAAATTCATCACGGTATCTGTTCAGCATCAACTAATCCTGGTTACTGTTCAACATCAACACAACCTTGCATCTGTTCAGCATCAAATGAACACCGCCACTCCTCAACATTTTAGCTCTATGATTTGATTTTCTCTAATTGTTCTATTTTGTTTACGACATCAGCAGCACTTTTACTGCCAAAGATCGGAGAAATGATCTCATGGATAGAGTCTATTAATCTTGGAATGTCCTCGATAATGGGTTTTTCCGATATAATGTCGATACTTTCAAGATGTTTGATCAGAATTTGCTTGCCAGTATCACCCAACTTTTCACCAACGATCTGTAACACCGAGTCCAGAACCGAAATATCCTTTCCCAGGAATTGGTTAACAATGGGTACATACGAGTGTTCTTTGATCATCATAGAGTTATCGAGTGGAAATGATAAAATACGCGGGTCTGCAGCCAAAATGTTCTCATCACGATAGGTATTGATAATTTCATCGTTGATCTTCTGAAATTCATTATAGTCCTTATATGCCGTAACAATGATCTCATCTGTATTGGTTGATAGATATAGTATGTTGGGGATATTCGACATTAGTTCATCGATCAATCTTTCTCTGATGTGGAGATATCCCGAGGACTTGAATTTCAAATGTGACAATGAAATAAACTCAAAGCCCATTAGATTGAGATTTGGTATGATCTGCTTTTTTATTATTTGATTTGATTCGAGCTTTTTTCTAATATTATTAACAGATGTTGCAGAGATCGAGATCTTTTTATTAATAGCAAAGTCAGAAAGGTCAGGATATTGTATCAGTGCTAACAACACCTTGCGTTCCACTTTGGTTAATTTGATGATAGGTGAAGTTGCTAAGGGAATGTCATAATACTGTAAAGGGTTTAAGTATGGTTCATTCTTGACCATTAAATTTTCTCTATAATTGCCAGGTTGTTTTGAATAATCAAGCTCTTTATCTATTCCGAAATAGTTCTGTATTATTTTACTAAAATCAAAAAAATTGTAGATCTTGGTTAATCCAAATGGAAAGATCACTTGTTTTTCCGTGTCTTCTTGCAAGTTATATTTATTTCTCGTAAATCTAACATTATCATTGATCCTTTGCAGGTTAAGAAAGTTTTGATAAAAACCCATAGATAACCAAGAATCCGGTGTGCTGATAAAAAAGAATATATTGGGGATCCTTTTATATATATTACTTAACACACTTTTTGGCGATTCAGAAATACTTGGAAAGTATAACCTGTCATATGAAATTGTAAACAATTCAAATCCACAGTACTGAAGTGCTGGAATTCTGATAGTTTTAAAAAAATTATTTTTTTTCAATTTATTTCTAATGGTGGCGATAGTAGATGGATTGATATCTATGATATTGGAAAGTGTATTATCATTTAACCCTGGGAATTTTATCATACCGTAAAATACAATTTTTTCCTTTTCTGTAAAATTTCGTTTTTGCATGATAATATAATTGCAAAAGGGTTATTTATTCTTTATGTTGATTAATACAAAAATATCTTAATAACCGAGAAAAAAAGTAGGAGGAAGGATATATTTATACAAAGTCCTTGAGTGATTTGTAATCTAGCTCATTACTATCAAAATCTTTATAAACCGTCAGTGACAATAATTAGTATGCTACTTCTTAGCAAGAAATTAATCCTGCTAAAAAGATAATAATGCGGAAATAACTACACATTCTTTGAGGAAACAACCCCAAACCTAAAATTATAACGATTAATCCTGCTCGTAAAATTGCCTCCCCCCCCCTAAACAACACCGAAGATGTTCGCCGTTTTAGCCCCTTGTTTTTCTACTGGCTAAAACGGTACATCTTCCTTTTTTTTAAAAAAAAATGTTTCGTAAAAAGAATAATCATTGATACATTTTTTTTAAAATTAAATTTGAAAAGTTAAAAGTTCTGATCACTTTTAACTTTTGCCTGGGTAAGAATTCTTTACTTAGTGTTATTTATTATAAGAATTCTTAGCTCAAGAATAATTTGTGCCAACAAATTGTTCGAGTTTGACTTTTCCTTCTGGCTTATTTCACTTTCATTTTACAATTAATACATTTGATCTCTGAAATATGGATCACCTCACCACAATATCCACACAATGAAAAGTTTTCAAGGCGGTACACATCTTCGGCCATGTCCAATGCCTCTCGTAGTGATCTTAAAAATGTTTCGAGTTCGGGTGGACGATTTATTATATTTAAGGCCTTTTTAATTACCCTTCTATATATTTTTTCTTTTTTCTTGTTATATGCTACGATCGCCTTTTTTACGATCTCTTTTTCTCGTTTTTTGAACTTTTTGGTCAGGGTAGTTTTTGCATTGGCCATCTTATTCTTAAAGAATTCTTTCATCTGTATAACTTCATCCGCACCTTTTTGTTCTTTTATTTGTATTGACTGTAGTTGACCCTTTAAATCTTCCACTCGGCGCTGGCTGCCATAAAGTCCCTCGTTCATCGTCTGCTCTTTATCTTGTAATTCTTTCATTAATTCATTCTTAAAATTATTTTCTTTCTCTTTCATTTTTAACTCCATGGTTCTTCCGAAATTCTCTATTTCAAGATTGGCTTTGATCAACTGTTTTACCAGTTTACTTTCTCGTTTCTTCATCTTTTTGATCTCTTCTTCTAATTCCTTAAGCGTTTTTAACTGAACATTTGATCGATCTCGAAGATTTTCAGTCATTGAACAAACTCCAAATCATTGATACAATATCTGATTTTTTACAGATTTTCCCTAAAACTTATAAGGATATATATACATTACGTAAATGAGGCAATTATCGAGGCAATATGGTTTTCTTCAGGATAGATAAGAGATTGATAAATGATTTTATACTATTTGCCTTGATCATAACAGATTTTGAAAAAGACTGGATTAATTAGTGTGGAATATGTTATGCATAAAGTAGATATCACGGATTATTCGATCGATAAGATCCAGGTGCTTGAGGGCTTACAGGCTGTACGCAAACGACCCAGTATGTATATTGGAAGCACGGATGAGCGCGGGTTACATCATCTAGTGTATGAAGTGCTGGACAACAGCATTGATGAGGCAATGGCAGGATTTTGTACGGAGATCGAGATCATATTGGATGGTGATAATACTGCAACGGTGATCGATAACGGCCGTGGCATTCCAGTAGATATACATCCAAAATTCGGTATCTCGGGTGTAGAGTTGGTGATGACTAAATTACATGCCGGTGGAAAATTCGATCAGCAAACATATAAGGTCTCCGGCGGTTTGCATGGTGTTGGCATATCTGTCGTAAATGCGTTGTCGGAATGGTTGGAAGTGGAAATACACCGAGATGGTAAGAGATATTTCCAACGATATACTCGCGGTGATCGTGAAGCACCCCTTGAAGTTCGAGGTGAGACCGAACGTTCAGGTACTGTTGTTAAGTTCAAACCAGACGAGGAGATATTTGGTAATACCGAGCTCCATTTTGAAACAATCTTCAAACGGATCCGTGAGCTTGCATATTTGAACCGCGGGTTAAAAATTACCATTCACGATGAACACACGGACCATCATGAATCGTTCCAATTCGATGGCGGAATTGAAGAATTTGTGGAATATATCAACCATGGAAAGACCGTTTTACATGAGAAACCGATATATTTAGGGGCCGAGCGTGAGAATGTAATTGTCGAGATTGCCATTCAATATAATGATGGCTACCATGAAAATACATTTTCGTTTGTGAATAACATTCATACACAGGAAGGTGGTACACATCTCAGTGGTTACAAGGGTGCGCTCACCAGGACATTTAATGACTATGCACGCGTGCACGGATTTATAAAAGAGATCAACAGTAATTTACAAGGCGAGGATGTACGTGAGGGTTTGACATCCATTTTAAATCTAAAACTTCCTAACCCACAGTTCGAAGGCCAAACAAAGACCAAATTGGGAAACAGTGAGGTCAAAGGTATTGTTGAGAGTATTGTCAACGAAAAGCTAAAAGAATACCTGGAAGAGCATCCAAAAATTGGAGAATGCATATTACAAAAGGCGGTCCAGGCATCTCAGGCACGAGAGGCGGCTAGAAACGCGCGTGAACTAACTAGGCGTAAGGGTTTTCTCGAAAGCAGCATGCTACCTGGAAAATTGGCCGATTGTTCTGAACGTGATCCGAGTAAAAGCGAATTATATATAGTTGAGGGCGACTCGGCAGGCGGATCAGCCAAACAAGGCCGAGACCGGGCCACCCAGGCAATACTTCCATTACGCGGCAAGATCTTAAATGTTGAAAAGGCGCGATTGGATAAGATTTTAAACAACCAGGAGATCAGGACACTGATCACTGCAATAGGCACGAATATCGGCGATGATCTTGACATTACCAAAGCACGGTATCATAAATTGATCATTATGACAGACGCCGATGTGGATGGCGCACATATAAGGACGTTACTATTGACCTTTTTCTTTCGGTATATGCGGCCGCTTATTAATTATGGTTATATTTATATCGCCCAGCCTCCATTATACAAACTATCAAAAAGTAGAGCAGATCATTATGTATATTCAGATGCGGAAAAGGACGAAAAACTGGATGAACTGGGCGAGAGGGTACAGATCCAGCGTTATAAGGGTCTGGGTGAGATGAACCCGGACCAGTTATGGGATACCACTATGAACCCGGAAAAGCGCACGATCTTGAGAGTACGGATCGAAGATGCTATTGCGGCGAACGAATTATTTTCGATCTTAATGGGCGAGAATGTTGAGCCACGACGCGAGTTCATACAAAAACACGCCTTAGAAGTTACCAATCTCGATGTTTGAATAAAATTTAAAAGATAATCATAATAAAAATTAATAAAAATACACAGACCAGGGGAGAATAATATGGAAAATAACAAAGCAAAACGCAAAAAGAAAGATTTGAAAGGAGTGGATGCAAAATTTGATGAACGAAAAAAAGTTTCGAAAAAAATAACCGAAGATACCCAAAAAGGTTCAGGAACTTTTTCAAATATTCCGAAAGTCCAAGATATTGACCAATTGGTCGAGTTAATAAAACAGACCCAGAAGAATACCAAACATAACATAATGGACCTCAGTACGGTATTCATCGAAGAGCACGCGAATGGTATCGAGATGTTCTTAAGAATGGCGATAGAATTAGAGCCTGACAATCCTGTACATCACCATAATTATGGATTGTTCTTTGAGAGCCAAGAGTTGTATGACAAAGCAAAAGATGAGTTCGAGATCGCATTGGAAATGGATAAAGATAATGACCTCTTTCGCGTTGATTATGATAATCTGGTAAATGGTTTTAAATAAAAAGATCTAGGCTAGAAGTAATGACTTAATGCAGGTGGAAATTTGCAAGACGAATCCAAATCTGACAATAACAAAAACGAGACGAAAGACACTACCTCTAATGCAGATCAGCCTGAAACAAGTGATAAAGTAAAAGATGAAGATATGGAAAAAGGTAAAGATGATGTAAAAACAAAGACCGAGGAAATTTCACCACCTGCCATGCCGCCGATCGAGGTAACCCAAGACGAGGACGAACGAGTTATTACACGGTATTTAGAGGAGGAAATGCAGTCATCGTACATTGATTACTCAATGAGCGTGATCGTCCAGCGCGCCCTACCCGATGTCCGTGACGGCCTGAAGCCCGTTCACCGCAGGATACTATATTCAATGCATGAAAGCGGTATATCATCAGATAAACCTTACAAAAAATCCGCACGTGTGGTGGGCGATGTTCTGGGTAAATACCACCCACACGGCGATACGGCGGTCTATGATGCTCTTGTACGCATGGCCCAAACGTTCTCGTTACGATATCCATTGATCGATGGCCAAGGCAACTTCGGCTCTGTTGATGGTGATAATCCCGCCGCAATGCGTTACACGGAAACACGGCTTGCCAAGATCGCCAACGAATTGATAGTTGACATCGATAAAGATACCATCGATTATTCTCCGAACTATGACAACTCACTAGAAGAACCAAAGGTACTACCAGCAAAGCTGCCAAATCTGCTTATCAACGGTTCTTCGGGCATTGCGGTTGGTATGGCAACAAATATTCCACCACATAATATCGGTGAAGTTGTGGACGGTATTATAAGATTAATAGATTCTCCCGACCTTAACACATTAGACCTGATGGATAATATTAAAGGCCCGGATTTTCCCACCGGTGCGATCATATATGGCACCCAAGGAATAATCCATGCATACCATACCGGCCGTGGACTGGTCAAACTAAGAGCACGGACAAAAATTGAACAAATGAAGGGTGACAAAAAACGGATCATAGTGATAGAGCTTCCATATCAGGTCAATAAAGCTCATTTGATAGAGGAGATCGCAAAACTGGTAAAGAATAAACGTATCGATGGCATTACAGACCTCCGCGACGAATCCGACCGTGAAGGTATGCGGATCGTGATCGAGCTTCGGCGTGATGTAATAGAGGATGTGATACTGAACCAATTGTTTAAACACACCGCCATGGCTTCTACGTTCGGGATCATTAATTTGGCATTGGTCAACAATCAACCCCGGGTATTATCACTTAAAGAGACTCTTGAATATTTTATCGATCATCGTCGTGTTGTGGTCCAGAGGCGATCAAAGTTTGATCTGGCAAAAGCCGAAAAACGACTTCGTCTGGTTGAGGGGTTATTGATCGCTTTGAAGAATATCGAAAAAGTGATCGAATTAATACGACAGGCAAAAACGGTGGATGATGCGAACCAGGCGCTGATGACACACTTCGAGCTTACCGACATACAGTCCAAAGCTATTCTTGAAATGCGCCTGCAAAAATTAACATCGTTGGAGAGCCAGAAACTGGACACTGAAAAAGAAGATCTGTGTAAAAAGATCAACGATCTAAAGGAGATATTAGCCAGTGAGGAGCGCATCAATGAGATCATCAAAGAAGAGCTATTGGAAATCAGGAATAAATACAATGATGAACGTAGGACAGAGATAATCGTAGATACCATGGAGATCGAGCTGGAGGATCTCATACCTGTTGAGGATGTTGTGGTGACCATTACCAATACAGGATATATAAAACGCTTACCAGTTGATACTTACAAACAACAGCGCCGTGGCGGAAAGGGCATGATCGGGATCAAAACAAAAGAGGAAGATTATGTGGTTGATATTTTCACTACCTCATCGCATAATTATATATTGTTTTTCACTAATTATGGCAAGGTCTACTGGCTTAAGGGTTATAGAATACCGGTCGGTGATCGGTATGCAAAGGGCAAGGCTATCGTGAACCTGCTGCCGAGGCTCGATGAGGGCGAGGCGATCAGGGCAATGATACCTGTGCATGAATTCGATGAACAGTACCATGTGGTATTTGTGACCCGTAAAGGAACAATTAAAAAGACTCCGCTGGTCGCTTACTCACACCCGCGGCAAAACGGTATTTGGGCGATCAAACTTGCGGAGGACGACGAACTGGTGAATGCAAAGCTAACCGATGGAACAAAGGAGATACTCATCGCAACTGCAGATGGTAAAGCAAATCGGTTTCCCGAGAGCGAGGCACGAGATCTGAGCAGACACACGCATGGGGTACGCGGTATCAGATTACGCAAAGATGATGTGGTCTGTGGATTTGCAGTTGTGGAGCCAGAATCAATACTGCTATCCATCACGGAGAACGGTTATGGAAAACGTTCACGAGTTGGTGATTATCGGCGCACACATCGTGGCAGCCAGGGTGTTATCAATATTAAAACGGACGATAGAAACGGTAAGGTGATCACCGTGCTCGAGGTAGAGGAGGAGAACGAGCTAATGGTCACCAGCCAAAACGGTCTGTTGATCAGAATGCCTGTCAAAGGTATAAGAGTGATCGGCCGTGCCACGAAAGGTGTGCGAATAATGAACCTGAATGAAGGCGATAAGGTCGTAGCGATTGCACATGTGCTCATGGAAGAAGAGGAAGACCAGATCTTGGAGGATTCTGAGGGTGCATTGGTAGAACCAGAAAATGTCAAAGTGACCAATAGTGAATCCGATGAAAAAACCGAAGATACCCGAGTTGAAACCGAGGGTTTAGAAGATTCAAATGTTGAAACTGATGAGGATGAGGATATCGAAGAGTTTGAAGAATTGGAAGAAGTTGAAGAGGAGAAAGAAAGCTCAGAAGAGTGAATCGATAAAATGTAAATATATTCAAATCAGGTAAAAATAATTGCATATTGATGGTGGTTCAATGCCGAAATTACCACAGGATATACTAAGAAAGCGTATCAAGCATGAGCTGGACATGTGTATACGCAAACTCGATCATATCATAGGTATCGAGGATCCTGACCTGAACAAGTTTCCGGTCAAGGTCATGGTGACCCTGAAGAATACGCCGGGACCCATCGTGAAAAAAAAGAAACTGGACCATAAAATAACGCACCAGTTCAAAATGCTGATCACCGAAGAATACCCATATGAAAAACCGATCGTTCTTTGGGAGAGTTTGATATTTCATCCGAACATCCAATTGCCCCAGGATGGCGGGCACGTGTGTACAAAATTACTGGATGCATGGAATTTCCAATCCAATCTGATGTCTTTTATCAAAGGTATCGAAGCCCTACTGGCAAACCCGAACCCCAAAAGCCCATGGGGGACGAACAGCTGTACGAGCGCGGCACAGTATTTTAACAAGCATAAATATGACCCGCCGCAAGTGGATGATAAAAAGGACAAGGGCCCGGTAATACGTAAAGATATTGATGAATATATTGTTGATTGATAATGGCAGTGATGAGTTATTGATTGGCAGATGCCTTGATTCATTGTTGATTGACAGATGCCCTGATCGATTATCGATTAATTGAAACCTGGGTTAAAAAATAAAATCCAGGTATCTATTCAGCACCAACCCAGCCAGGTATCTGTTCAGCATCAATCCCGCCAGGTATCTGCTCAGCACCAACCCAACCAGGTATCTGTTCAGCATCAACCCAGCCAGGTATCTGTTCAGCATCAACCCCGCTCGGTATCTGCTCAGCATCAACCCAACCAGGTATCTGCTCAGCATCAACCCAACCAGGTATTTGTTCAGCATAAATTCATCACGGTATCTGTTCAGCATCAACCCGGCCAGGTATCTGTTCAGCACCAACCCAACCAGGTATCTGTTCAGCACCAACCCCACCAGGTATCTGTTCAGCACAAATTCAGCCTGGCAACTGTATAATAACAAATGAACATAAAAGACTTATTTTTTAATAGGTATATGATTAAGTTCGATCCCGATTTCTTCGGCTACCTTCATTATACGCTCGTCACGGTAGAATTCCCCATAGTAGATCTTGATAATACCGCTATTGGCAATTAATTTAAAACAATTCCAGCATGGTGAGGCCGTGGTATATATCTCCGCACCATTGAGGGCAACACCGTTTTTGGCGGCCTGGATGATCGCGTTTGCCTCTGCATGTATGGTCGCCACGCAATGACCGTTCTCCATATCACAGCCGATCTCTGTACAGTGCGGTCTACCTCGGATGCTGCCGTTATAACCTGTGGATAGTATTGTCTTCCCCTTGACTATGACCGCGCCGATATGTTTGCGGTCGCATGTGGACCGGCTAGCGACCATAACTGCGATGTCCATGAAATACTCGTGCCAATCCTTGCGCTGTTTTTTTTGTTTCCCCATGAGCATTCCTCAAGAGTAATCGATCGAAGGTCTGTATGTTTGATTAATTATAAATTTTTATGGCAAAAAAGAGAATATCTTTACAAAATATTGAAAAGATTTTACCGTGATATGTTAAGAAGATATTTATATAATTTAGTCTATCCTAACAAGAAGGGACCGTGATTCTGAGAATTTAACTAAAAATAACCATCAATAAAATTTAGAGGTAGATGAAATGTCAGAGGAAATCAATCCATTCAAGATCGCACAACATCAAATCGATATCGTAGCCGAGAAATTGAAATTGAAAAAAGGTATCTATGAGTTCATAAGATGGCCGCACAGAGAATTGGAAGTACATTTCCCCGTTAAAATGGATAATGGAGATATAAAATCTTTCAAGGGTTTTCGAGTGCAGCACAATAATGCGCGGGGGCCTTGCAAAGGCGGAATAAGATATCATCCCGATGTAACATTGGACGAGGTTCGTGCACTGGCTACATGGATGACCTGGAAGTGCGCGGTTGTTGATATACCGTTCGGTGGCGCGAAAGGTGGTGTGATATGTAATCCCAAGGAAATGTCAAAAACCGAACTGGAACGATTAACACGAAGGTTTGCCTTGGAGATCTCGATCATAATAGGTCCGGAAAAGGATATTCCCGCACCGGACGTATACACCGATGCGCAAACCATGGCATGGTTCATGGACACTTATAGTATGATCAAAGGTTATAGTGTACCGGGTGTAATTACAGGAAAACCATTATCGATTGGCGGTTCACAGGGCAGACGCGAGGCCACTGCACGGGGTGTTATGTATACTGTCCGTGAAGCTTTGAAACATTTGGACTATAAAGTAATACCTCCGGAAGTATGGAAAAAGAAATGTTCTGAAGGAGAATTGAATGATGCAATTTGCGATGGCGAGGAGGATTCTGGTTATAGGATAGACGATGCAACTGTGGCTATTCAAGGCTTTGGTAATGTTGGCTCGATTGCGGCAAACCTTCTTACTCGAAAAGGTGCAAAGGTGATCGCTGTGAGTGATTCAAAAATAGGCATAATAAATAAAGACGGCCTGGATATACCTAAAGTTTTGACGCATAAAAGTCGAACCGGTAGCCTTAATGGTTTCGAGGGTGCTAGCGAAGAAATTGGAACAAAGGATGTCTTGGAGGTCGAGTGTGATGTGTTGATCCCTGCGGCATTGGAGAACCAGATCACCGAAGATAATGTTGATAGAATAAAGACGAGGATAGTTGCCGAAGCAGCTAATGGTCCAACCACACCGGCGGCCGATAGGATACTGCATGAGAAAAATGTATTTCTAATTCCGGACATTCTTGCAAACGCGGGTGGTGTGACGGTAAGTTATTTTGAATGGGTGCAGGATCTTCAGCAATTCTTCTGGTCGGAAAGTGATATAAATATGAAGTTACGTGAAATTATGGTGAAAGCATTCGGAGAAGTGCGGGATATGTCTCAAAAACACCAAGTAAACATGCGTACTGGCGCTTATATGCTTGCGGTGCAACGAGTTGCAGATGCCATTATGATTCGGGGGATATTCCCGTAAGATAGGAATTCGATAAACTTAATTTGAATATAATTTAATAATTCTCTTTTTGCTAAAATTGGGAGAAGAACTAATTATTATTCTATTGAAATGGTCCAGCCCTCTCCCCAGCGATTAACATCAATACATATTGATGCCAACAGTAATCGGTATGAAGCTATATTGATTTCAACGGTGATTGGATTGACTCTATATTGACACCACCCGCAATTGGATTGACGCCATGTTGAAGCCAACTATATTTGGATTGACACCAATGTTATATATGCCTAATCCTATATTATTTTCAAATTAGTAATTATAATCCAAAACTCAAAGGTGGAATACAATGTCAAAATGGGACAATCTTAAAGAAAAGATCAGGGTACGAAAATGGACGATAACTATTGTTATTATTCTTATTATAATACTCGCCCTTTTTGCCAATAATTATTTCTTTGGCCATAAAAAAACCATAAAAGTCTCAGGCGCCTATGCATTGTATCCAATGATGTGTGTCTGGGCAGAGGAATATCAAGAATTACACCCTGATATCAGAATCGAGGTCTCTGGTGGCGGCGCCGGTAAAGGAATGACCGATGCACTTGCAGGACTTGTCGATCTTGGCATGGTTTCAAGAGACATATATCGAGAAGAACTTAAGAACGGTGCGTTTTATGTTTCGGTCTGTAAGGATGCCGTGGTGGCAACAATTAATTCTAAGAACCCCGTTGTAAATCAACTTCAACAAAAGGGTGTGACAAAAGAAGAATTCGTAAAAATATTCATCACCAGGGAAATTAAGACCTGGGGTGAACTGGTTAATAATTCAAATGTTCATGATAAGATCAATATCTATACACGTGCGGATGCATGTGGTGCAGCAAAGACATGGGCAAAGTATCTGGGAAATTACACACAGGAGGACCTAACGAATGCTGCCGATGTAGCGATCATGCATGATCCTGATCTGGCCGAAGCCATAAAAAATGATAAACTGGCGATTGGCTATAATAATATTAACTTCGCCTACGATATGCATACAAAAAAACCACTGAGCGGCCTACAAATTGTGCCGATCGATCTGAATAACAATAACACAATCGATGAAGAAGAAAAATGTTATGATACGCGTGATGAAATAGTACAAGCCATCGCAGATAATGTCTATCCATCACCGCCAGCCAGGGACCTGTATCTTGTCACCAAAAACAAGTTTTCGGGTGAGGCGAAAAAATTTGTAAGATGGATCTTGACCGACGGGCAGGGGCATCTCCCAGAGAATGGCTATATTCAATTACCTCAAACAAAATTGGAATCCGAACTGCAGGTTTTAGAAACAAATAAACGACCTTAATGTACATCTTCAAATGAGTGAATACTATGAAGCCCAGACTATTGAAGGAATTCGTTTGTAAAAAGCTTATGCTTCTTGCCACGATTTTTTGCTGTGCAATATTAATATCGATCTTTATTATTTTACTTTTCAAGTCCAGCCTCCTACTCGGTGACCAGTCTTTGACCGATCTGCTTTTTTCATCCTTATGGAATCCTGAAAGCGGGAAATTTGGTTTCTATTCGATCATATTGGCCACAATATACGTAACCGGTATTGCAATGCTTATTTCCATTCCAGTTTCAATTCTAAGCGCCATTTATATTGCAGAATACATCCGTGGTAGACCAAGGAGTATTATTAGCGCTTTTGTGGATGTGTTAGCCGGTGTGCCGTCCGTGGTTTATGGAATGTGTGCAATATTGGTATTGGTACCATTGGTTCGAAACCACATCGCACCGTGGTTTGGTACAACCAGTACAGGATTTTGTGTATTTACAGCGGGTGTGACACTGGCAATAATGGTGTTTCCTATCATAATCTCGATTTGTGTTGAAGCGTTCCGAAGCGTTCCTATTGGCGCACGGGAAGCGTCACTCGCGGTTGGTGCTACAAAATGGCAAATGACCAAACATGTTGTGTTTCGCGGTGCATCTCCAGGCGTGTTTTCAGCCGTACTACTTGGTTTCGGCCGCGCCTTTGGAGAAACCATGGCAGTTGCAATGGTGGTAGGAAACCTACCTCGGACTCCTAACTCGATATTTAGCCCGGCAACAACTTTACCTTCACTCATTGCTACTACTTATGGTGAAATGATGTCAGTGCCACATTATGAATCTGCAATCATGTTTGCTGCTTTAATTTTACTTCTGATCGTTGTTATGTTCAATGTTTTAGCAAGGGCAGTACTGAAAAAATTGCAAAAGAGGTGGAAATGATTGGATCTTAGAAAATTGGAAGAACGTATTTTTAAAGTTTTAATGATAATCTCGTTGATAATAGTAATGGGTAGTTTGATCAGTATAATCGCGATCGTTGTTATCAAAGGCGCTCCTGCACTCAGTCTCGAGATGGTTACACAAACCCCAAAAGGCGGATTTTATCTAGGCGGCGGTGGGGGTATATTGAACGCCATCATGGGCTCGTTATACTTGGCGATTGGTGCAACGTGTTTAGCATTTTGTGTCAGTATTGGAATAGCGATGTATTTGCAAAGGGAATATACGAGTTCTAATGTCGCGGAATTCATTAGAACCGTGTTAGACATCCTTTGGGGAATTCCCTCGATCATTTACGGTATTTTTTGTTTCATCATCATGATGAATCTAGGGATAGGCACGAGTTTATTGGCGGGGATCATCGCACTCACATTTCTTGAGATACCCATAATGACCCGGGGCATGGATGAGGCACTTAGAACGGTTCCATTAGAGCTTAAGGATGCGGCATACTCATTGGGCGCAACAAAGATCGAGACCTCATTTGGTGTTGTCAGAAAACAAGCATTACCCGGTATATTATCCGGTGTTCTATTGGCGTTTGGAAGGGGTATTGGTGATGCCGCATCGATACTGTTTACCGCAGGATTTACAGATCATGTACCCACTTCGTTATCGGACTCCGCGGCATCACTTCCAACAATGATATTCTTTCTTGCAACTTCACCATTACCTGAAGTTCGTGAAAGAGCTTATGCTGCCGCATTCATTCTGCTGACAATTGTGCTTTTTATTAGTGTAATCTCACGGTTGGCTACTCGAAAATATACAAAGTTTATAATTAAATAAAAAAATGTTTCGCAAAACGAAATGATAATTGACGCATTTTTTTATTCATCGATATTATAAGAACAGTAAAACTCTACACACCCGAGCTCTTCACACTTGGGCCTAAAACTTGAAAGGAGGTAATATATGTCTACCCATAAAATTCGAACACAAAATTTGAACGTGTATATTGGAAAACATCATATTCTAAAAGACATTAATATTGAAGTCCCTGAGAAAAAGATCACGGCAATTATTGGTCCATCAGGATGTGGTAAAACTACTCTACTCAAATGCTTTAATAGATTGATCGATCTGATCGATAATGTAAATATCCGGGGTAAGATCATTATCGATGACATAAATATTTTTAATCCTAAAATTGACTTGACTAATATACGAAAAAAAATGGGTCTCCTTTCACAGAAACCATATCCTTTGCCTATGTCTATTTATGATAATGTGGCATACGGTTTAAGAATTCACGGACAATCGAATAGAGAAATCTTGGATGCCAAGGTGAAACATTACTTGGAGGCAGTTGGTTTGTGGTCCGAGGTAAAAAATCGGTTAAAAGAACCTGCATTACAATTATCTATTGGCCAGCAGCAGCGTCTATGTCTGGCACGCGGCCTTGTAGTTGAGCCCGAGGCAATTCTTTGCGATGAACCCACTTCTGCGCTTGACCCTAAATCTGCACAACGAATTGAAGAGCTGCTTATAAAACTAAAAAAGGATTACACGATAATTTTAGTCACCCACACTTTAAGACAGGCACGACGGCTTGCCGATTATGTGATTTTTTTATATCTTGGAAAAATAGTAGAACAAGAACCCGCGAAAGTATTTTTTGAAAATCCCAAAGAAGCTAGAACCAAAGCATATGTAAAAGGTGACATTAGTTAATAACAAACTGGGATCAAACCAAAATAAATTGGCTAAAAACCAAATTTATATATTTATATGTCGTTATGGTCACTTGGTGAACCACATGAAAATTGATTTAGATGAGGTTGAATATATTTCCGAAACCGCACTTACTATCAGGGGTACCCGAAGACGGACCACCTTACCAAAAGTCATAGTTGAGAAACTGGGATTGAAAAATGGAGATAAAATCAGATGGATATTTTTTAAAAATAATAGTATAATGATAACTCAAGTAGAGAGAAGATAAATCAAATTAACCGATACCCTTTAATGATTCTATTAATTCTCTTCCTCGTAAAGAATCTTTTTTCTTATTCAAAATAGCTAGCGATACTTTTTGTTGGTCGATCGAGTAGGTCATTTCCGGTGATAACAAAAGTTTCTTCATTGCACCGATACTATCCGGGAATCGACTATCATATTTTTCCTCCCATTTGAAATGCTCCTCTACATTGAAAAAGACCTTGAATAATAGAATATTGTATCTTCCAATGTTAGCCTCTAAAGCCAATGGTATATTTGGATCTAATTTGAATGCCTTTAAGATTTTTTCGTTGTTCTTTTTTATTTCCATTAAACAATATACTAGGATCAGGTTTGGTGGGACAAAGAATTCGGGGAACCTGCAAACAGGTTTTGAAATTATTTTTTCTTTTAAAAGTATAGATATTCGACGTTCAATTGTTTTTCTATGAACATGTAATTTGTTTGCCAACATATTTTCATTTGTTTGGATGCCTTCTCCTATTACAAATTTTTTTAAAATTTGAAAACAGAGATCATTCATTTTAAAACCATTAATTTCGATTTGTTCTCCATTATTGTATTTTTCTTCCATGATGGATATAGGCGAATATGGCTGATATTTGATAATATTCTGATTACTGAAAAAAAGTGAGTGTGCGGGGTATCTGATATCCCGCGGTGGGATTTTTTCTTTTAATACTATTTCCTTTTTCCATTCTCCGTAAGTGTATATATTATTATGATATTCGATCAATAATGTATTATATTCTTCATCTCTAACATAAAAAGCCCCGAAGATGTGTTCATCTTCTCGAAGGAATTTATCAATTGCATCGTTTCTTGGTAAATCTGCCCTACTTACCACCAATAAAGGGTACTCTTCGTATAACCACAAAAAGGGATAGATCGGTTTGTTGATTATTTTAAATTTGAATAACGCTTTTACTTGTTCTTTGATCGTGTTTCTGTGCCTTTTGAATAATTGTGATAGGGCGCTGATATTAACGTCGACTCCTGTTCCCGAGCAAATATTTTCTAGAATTTCCAAATTTAATTTATCATTTAGCAATTCTGACATAAATGAGATATTATCTTACTAATATAAATACATTTTATCTATAATAGTATCAAATGTGTTAAAAACTAAAATAAACTATGTACAACAATATTATACATATTTTCATTAAGAAATCATAAGTTATGATAGTTTTAATTAAATCTTAGTAGCAAACTTGATATTAAAGCTTAAGAAATGTATCAATGCCTGTTAAATACCCCTATCCTAAGTACCGAATTATGGAAATGATAAATAACGAAGCACTTAATACCAATAATGATATTAATTTAATAAAAGTTCTCAAAGATATTAATGTTTCGGCGTTTCTTGATAGTTGGGGACCCTTAGAGGTTATTCAAGTTTACGATCCAGATATCAATATGCAGGGTATCTTAGTTATTGACAATACCGTGTTAGGGCCTGGCTGTGGTGGAATAAGGATATCTCCTACAATTACACCTCGATTAGTTTTTGAACAAGCAAGAAAAATGACCTTGACTTGTGCACTGGTAGATGTAAATTTTGGTGGAGCCGCGGCAGGTATTAGGGCCAACCCTTTCGAGATCGATAAAAAAGAATTCATAAGATCTTTTGCCAAGAGGGTTTCCCCTTATGTCCCAGGACGATATATTGCCAGACCGGATGTTAATATAACGCAAGAAGAAATGGCTGTTTTTTCAGAAGAGGTCGGTGATAGGCGCGGGGCAACCGGAAAACCCGAAAACATGGGTGGGATACCGTACGAATTGGGCGCTATTGGTTTGGGGATGGGTGTGGTAATTGAAACCATTTTTGATACTCTTCAATCGGTTCTATCCTCCAATTCTATTCCTCAAGATCTTTCCGAGGCAAAAATAGCAATACAAGGTTTTGACAATATTGCTCGTACTTTGTTAAAATATCTGTACAATAAAAATGCTAAGATCGTCGCAATTTCCGACCAGTATTGCACTATCTACGACCCATTGGGAATTAACGTAGATAAAATTCTAGATTGTTATCTGGAAACCGGTGAAAAACTCCCATTAAAAAAATTAAAGGCTGCACAGAACGCCGAGACTCTATCTACCGATGAGATCATTAAAGTTAAATGTGACCTATTTGTCCCAACAACCGCAAATAAATTGGTGATAGACGAAAATCTAAATCTTCTCAAAGCCAAGTACATAATTGAAGGAGTAAACGCCCCGATCACCGATACTGCTGAACTAATTTTACATAAGAAAGGTGTTTTGGTCATACCTGATATTCTAACAACTGCCGGTGGGGCAATTTGCTCATATTCCGAGTATAATGGGAATTGCTCGGAATCGGCTTTTTCGTTAATAGATTCTCGTATCAGAGACATTACTAAAAATATTCTTCAGAAGTCATTGGAAACCGATGTGCCTCCAAGAAGGATCGCCAAAGAAATTGCCAAGAGAAGGATCCTTAAAGCAACGGAGGTGAAACCATGATGGCCGAATCCTTATCGGTGCTGCGCCCATTCATTTTATCTTGGAACCTAAGAAATATTATCGATCATTCTACGCAATTGTTCAATGAAAGATCCTGCATATTGGAAACCTGTTTAGGTGAATATCCAATCGATGCATGGAATACTTATTTTCTTGAGATCCCTCGGAACGGTTATAAAAAAGACATTTTGGGTAGGAGCAACAATGCACTTAGTACGGAAATGAGAAATACGAAATGGAACAACAATAGAATTGTACCTCTACCAGTCTATCGTAATTTTAAATATTCCGATATTGAAAAATTCAAATTGGTGATCAAACACTGGGTCGACATTTCGTTACCCGATGATATCCCCTGTCTTGCTTTGGCTATCAAATGTCATGGGAATTATTCAGATACCAGAGAGGCACAGAACGTAAATGTTCTACTAATATGGCATGATGCGGTTTGTAGAATAATTACATTGGACTGGTTTGAGGGTCCTCTCGAGGATTGCATTACACCTGAATGGTATATCAATAGCACTCCATTATTAAATCTACATGAGGCCATTGAAAAATTACGAAATCTTTTTGATAATTCCTTGTGGGATAATACATCATTTTCGATTTTAACTATACCTTCATGCCTGGGCCATAGCTTGCACGGAACGATGACAGATTCGTCTTACACTCCCTGGGAACTCGAATGGAGATATGGTGACCACTCCGAGTTAATTGCTGACTTGTCGATGATCCTTTCAGAGATTCAAAATATATTTTCAAAATATTCAATGGAGCGTGATCCACATGGCTAGTTTATTAACAGAAAATCTAATCGAAAAGCAGGAGAAAATTATATCTCAAGAAAGGGGTAAAGAAGAAATTACGGAGATATCTCTTGACCGTGACAAAATTAAGTCTATAATTGATAAATACAACGGTGAAAAACGGTGGTTGATATCAATACTACTCGATATACAAGCTGAGTACAATTATCTACCACGAGATCCTCTAATAATGGTAGCAAATGAGCTAGGAATACTGCTAATTGATGTTTACTCTGTAGCGACATTTTACAATGTCTTTAGTTTGAAACCAAGAGGCAAACATATAATTAATCTATGTCTTGGAACAGCGTGCCATGTTCGTGGGGGGGCTAGAATAGCTGATAAAATTAAAACAAGGCTTAATATCGAAGTAGATGAAACAACAAAAGATAAAATGTTCACTCTTGAAACCGTTAGGTGTCTTGGTTGTTGTGCATTGGGTCCTGTTGTGGTTGTAGATGGTGAATATCATGGCCAGATGAACGCAAAAAAAGTTGATGCGCTTTTACAAAAATACACGGCCCCGGAGGAGAATGCATGATCCATGTGAAACTAAAGTGCCATCATTGTGGTAAAAATCTGATGGACGAAGATTTTAAAATAGACGAACACCCCAGTGTAAAAGCAATAATTGAATATAAAGGAAAAAAGGGGGTGCTTCGCTTGAGTTCACTTTACGGGAGTTACAAGGTGGATTCTGAAATAGAGCTTGTTAATGGCGAAATCGTACGATTTTATTGCCCTTACTGCAAATCCGATCTGGGCAGCAGTAGAGCATGCTATGAATGCAGTGCGCCTATGGTAACATTTGAATCTATTCTTGGAGGATACCTTCGGATATGTTCCCGGGTGGGGTGCAAAAAACGTATTCTCGAGTTCGAGAACTTGGAAACAGAGCTTAGGGCATTCTATGAGAAATATTCTACCTTTTTCAAGGGTGGTTAAATGGAGGATATCATTGAATTTGAATCACAATTCGCTGAGATACGTAAGGCAAAAAAAGATGAATCGAATAAATTGTGCATAATTGTATCCTCGGGCACATGTGGTCAGGCTAAAGGATCTTCAGCAGTTGTTAACGCATTACAGAAGGCGATCAAAAAACACGGATTGGAAAAAAAGGTTGATATGAAAATAACAGGATGTCATGGTTTTTGTCAAGTTGAGCCCATAGTTATTATCCATCCAGAAAACATATTTTATCACAATGTAAAACCCGAGGATGCAGAAGAAATTATATCTGAAACCATTCTCGATAAAAAAGTTTTAGATCATTTATTGTATATTGATCTTGAGACTGGTAAAAAGATCATAAATGAAAAAGATGTACCGTTTTATAAAAGGCAGTGCCGGAACCTTTTAAAAAATAATGTATTAGTTGATCCAACAAAGATAGAAGATTACATAGGAATTGGTGGATACTTAGCAATATGCAAAGTATTAAAAGAAATGGCACCTGGAGAAGTAATTGAGGTTATAAAATCCTCAGGTCTTCGCGGTCGAGGCGGCGCAGGTTTCCCAACAGGTTTCAAATGGGATTTTTGCAGAAAGGCTAAGGGTAATGTGAAATATATTATCTGCAATGCAGATGAAGGTGACCCCGGAGCATATATGAACAGGAGTCTTTTAGAAGGCAATCCCCATTTTATTTTGGAAGGAATGCTTATTGGTGCGTATGCAATTGGTGCGACTGAAGGATTTATCTATGTTAGGCATGAGTATCCACTTGCAATAAAAAATGTTAAAATTGCCATAGGGCAAATGAGAAAATATGGGTTGCTAGGCAAAAAAATACTTGGTAAAGATCTTAGTTTTGACCTGAACGTAGTTGAAGGTGCAGGTGCTTTTGTATGTGGTGAAGAAACTGCACTTATAGCATCGATCGAAGGTAAAAAAGGTGAGCCCAGGCAAAGACCACCGTTTCCTGCCCAAAAGGGGTTATGGAAAAAACCAACAAACATAAACAATGTAGAAACCTGGGCTAATGTACCATTGATAATCAATAAGGGTGCTGATTGGTATTCGAAAATAGGTACTAAAGACAGTAAAGGCACCAAGATCTTCTCTCTTGTAGGTAAGATCAATAATACTGGATTAGTTGAAGTACCAATGGGTACAACACTGCGTGAAATGATTTATGACATTGGTGGTGGGATGCCAAATGGAAAAGAATTTAAAGCGGTTCAGACAGGTGGACCATCAGGAGGATGTATTCCTAAAAAGTTTATTGATACCCCTATTGATTATAAAAGTCTGACCGCACTCGGATCTATAATGGGCTCCGGCGGCATGGTGGTCATGGATGAAGATATATGTATGGTTGATCTTGCAAAATACTTTCTTGAATTTCTTCAGGATGAATCATGCGGCAAATGTCTTACCTGCCGTGAAGGTATTGAACGAATGCTGGAGATAGTTACTGATATCACAGAGGGTAACGGAAAAGAAGAAGACATAGAAACCCTGACACAACTGGGTGAATTAGTAAAGGAGGGATCAATGTGTGGTTTAGGTCAAACCGCACCAAACCCATTGCTTTCAACGATTAGATACTTCATTGATGAATACGAGCAACATATAAAATATAAGAGATGCCCCGCCGCGGTATGTAAAGAGATTATCTCATCCCCTTGCAAGCATACTTGTCCAATAGATACAGAGGCACCTGTTTACATCTCTCTTATTGCAAAAGGCCAATTCAAAGAGGCTTTCGAGATAATTAGAAAGGACAATCCACTACCATCAATCTGCGGTAGAGTATGCAGTCATCCGTGTGAAAATAAATGCCTTTCAGGTAAGTTTGGAGATACTATCTCTATCAAAGCACTTAAAAGGTTTGTTATGGACTATGCCATGAAGAAAGGGTGGAAATACCAGATTAACAAACAAGAACCAAAAAAGGAAAAAATTGCCATTATTGGTTCAGGACCTGCAGGGCTAACCGCGGGGTACTATCTTGCAGTGAAGGGATATAATGTTACGATTTTTGAATCTTTACCTTTAGTGGGTGGTGCGCTTGCCGTATGCATTCCTGAATACCGACTACCCAAGGATCTACTCAACTATGACATCGAAAACATCAGGGAGGCAGGAGTGGAATTCAAAACCAATGTTACCGTGGGCAAGGATATTTCCTTTGAGGATCTACGAAGCACACACAATGCTATATTCATCGCAACAGGAGCGCACAAATCCTTGAAATTAGGCATCCCAAACGAGGATGCAGAAGGCATTCTGCCTGCTATGAAGTTCCTTCAAGATGTAGAACTTGGAAGAGATGTTAATATTGGCCCACGTGTGGGTGTGATTGGAGGGGGCAATGCCGCTATTGATGCCGCTAGAGTTGCGAGTCGTCTGGATAAGTGCAAAGAAGTCAGCATAATCTATAGAAGGACAAGAGCCGAGATGCCTGCCTTTAAAGAAGAAGCGGAGGCATGCCTTGAAGAAAAAATTAACATGAATTTTCTAACATCGCCTAAAAATGTTTTGACTAAAGATGGAAAAATTACTGGGATTGAATGCATCAAGATGAAACTGGGAGAACTAGACAAAAGCGATAGAAGGAGACCTGTACCTGTAGATGGATCGGAATTCTCTATTAAATTAGACACTTTAATTATAGCAATTGGCGAGAAAGCGGATACCGCCTTCCTGAAGGGGATTGGAACCACAGAGAAGGGCACTATCGTTGTTGACCCTGAGACATATATCACAAACGTCGAGGGTGTTTTTGCCGGAGGAGATGTGGTAACAGGCCCAGATACGGTGATAGAAGCCATGGCATCCGGAAAGGTTGTTGCAGAAATGATTGATAAATATTGCCAGGGAAAACCTGTGGAAAGGAAATATATGGTGACCAGACCATTAGTATATATCGAACCCGTAGAACTTACAGAAGAAGAAGTCGCCACTGTTCAGAGACCAAAAATGCAATGCCTATCCATAGACGAACGGAGTTGCACCTTTGATGAAGTGGAACTGGGGCTGACTAAAGAGGAGGCAATAAACGAAGCAAAACGTTGCCTAAGATGTGATCTGGAGACTAAAGATGGCAGGAGACAATTCGAATCTGGAGGATAGAACATGTTAACACTTAGAATAAATGGTATAGTAGTTCAGGTAGAAGAAGGCTGGACAATATTAGAGACTGCTAACTTTTATGGGATAGATATACCAACCCTTTGTCACCATGACGGTCTCTCGGATTATGGCGCATGCCGATTATGTTTGGTGGAAATTGGTGAAGGAAAGAACGCGAAATATGTATCATCATGCACCTACCCAGCTCAAGAGGGGCTTGTAGTGAGAACTCATTCAAAAAAGGTTAATGATTATAGGAAATTGATAATAGAACTTATGTTGGCGAGATGTCCAAGTTCCAAAACTATTCAGGATCTAGCTTCAAAATATGGTGTGACAAAAGTAAGATTCAAAATAAAGAATGATGACTGCATACTCTGCGGACTATGTGTACGAATCTGCAAAGAGCAAATGATGGCCGGTGCGATCGATTTTGTCAACCGTGGAAAGGATAGAAAGATCACAACGCCATTTGATATTAAATCTGATGTGTGCCGGACTTGTGGTGCATGCATGTATATATGTCCTGTATGTCAACTTAGGTGCCAAGGTCCGGAACCACCCGGAACTGTTTGCGGAGGATGTGCAAACCTACAGCCAACTTGTTTGGATCATTATGATGACGCTCAATGTTTCATGAGCGAAACCGCTTGTGGAACCTGTGTAAGAGAACGTATTAAAAAGGAGGTATGAAAATTGTCTTTAACAAAAATTAATGCAAGTGCAGCAACGCTTACAAAGAATAGAACCGAAGGAGCGATATCACAATTAAGTGGTATGTGTGCAACATGTGTAGATGGTTGTATCGGGATGTGCGAGATCGGAAAATCTGCATATCGCGGCCATGAAGTGATCTATCCGCAGCCATTTGGAATTATAACCAGTGCTTCTGAAAAGACGTATCCTGTGGATCTCTCACATTTCAGTATTTTAGGTACGGTTGTGGGAGCAATGGGTATAGAAGCGGACAGTAATAAAGCGATCTTTTCAAATGTAGATCTTGAGAGAAAAATTGGAAGGGATAAAGGAATTAAGGTCAAGTTTCCGGCAATAATTCCCGGTCTTGGTTCAACAGCAATTGCAAAGAATAATTGGGAAGGCTTGGCCATAGGTGCCGCGCTCTCCGGGATACCACTGACCATTGGAGAAAATGTTTGCGGCATGGATCCTGATTCGAAGATCGAGGATGGGAAGGTGGTTTACTCGAAGGACCTGGAATGGCGGGTAAATCTTTATAAAGAATGGCAAAGAGATGGTTATGGCGCTATTGTAGTTCAAGCCAATATTGAAGATACATATCTGGGTGTACAAGAATATGCGATCTCCAAGTTAGGTGTAGATGTAGTTGAACTAAAATGGGGTCAGGGGGCAAAAGATATAGGTGGTGAGGTCAAGATAAAGGACCTGAAGAGGGCACAATTACTCAAAAAAAGAGGTTACATAGTGTTACCCGACCCGACAAAACCAAATATAATTGAAGCATTTGAAAATGGTAACTTCAAGGAATTCGAACGCCATTCACGGGTTGGTATGGTCACGGAGGATGGTTTCCTACAAAGAGTTAAGGAGCTTCGAGAGGCGGGTGCAAAATATATATTTTTGAAAACCGGCGCATACAGGCCATTGGATCTGGCCAGAGCGTTAAAATATGCCTCGAAAGCTCAAATAGATCTTTTAACGGTTGATGCTGCTGGCGGTGGCACCGGCATGAGCCCATGGCGAATGATGAATGAATGGGGCATCCCACCGGTGGAACTTCATTCATTGTTATATAATTATACAAAAAAGTTGGATGAAAAAGGCGATTTCGTCCCGGATATAGCACTTGCAGGCGGCTTCAGCATGGAAGACCAGATCTTCAAGGGTCTTGCACTTGGCGCGCCATATTGTAAATTGATAGGTATGGCCCGCGGGCCGTTAGCGGCGGCAATGGTGGGTAAAACTATAGGAAACGCGATCGAACTGGGCGAAGTACCTGTTTATGTGAGCCGTTTTGGTGATACTGTTAAGGAAATATTTGTCACCGCATCCGAACTAGAGGCGAATCTTGGAAAAAGATTCGACAAAATTCCACCTGGAGCTCTGGGCCTTTATACATATATGGAAAGATTATCCCAAGGTTTAAAACAATTAATGTGCGGCAGTAGAAAGTTTGCTTTAGAACATATTGCTCGCGATGATATAGTTGCTTTAACAAATGATGCAGCTAATATTAGTGGAATTCCGTATGTAATGGATTTGGATGAAGAAGAAGCTGAAAAAATATTGTCTGATTAAAATGGGTTCGAACTATGCTTGATAGGGTCTAATGGTCTTTAAATATTGAAATACATGTAATGTTCCCAAGGACTAACATATATCCTTTTGTAGAAAACTTCTTCATACTTTTTTTCAATATAATATTCAAATAGGTCGGAACCAAGTACATTTTTAACAAAGTTACTATCCTCCATTATTTCCAATGCTTCTTCAAGTGTAGTAGGAAGATGTTCGATGCACTTTTGATGCATCTGGCGTTTAGTAAGTTTTGCTACATTGCCTATAACCGGGTCTCCAGGGTCGATCTGTTTTTTGATACCTTCCAAACCCGCTCTCACTAACAAAGGATAAGCTAGATAGGGATTACAAGAAGGATCAGGCTGTCGTGGTTCAATATCCACATGTGCTTCGTTGGTCGGTGACGCAACTCGAATGAGAGCAGTCCGATTCCTGAATGACCAAGAAATGAACACAGGTGCTTCAAACTCCGGGACGAGACGCTTGTATGAGTTAATGATGGGATTAGTAATCGCCGCCATCTCTTTTGAATATTTCAAAATTCCCCCAATATAGTATCTACCGATCTGGGATAGATTTTCGGGATCATTGGGATCATAGAAAGCGTTCTTTCGATCCTTCGCTAGATATTGATGGGTATGCTGACCACTACCGAGATCTGCAAACAGCGGTTTTGGCATAAATGTGGGTACAAATCCATGGTCATGAGATATCAACCGAGCCATCTGTTTGAAAATAATTACTGCATCCGCAGCAGTTGTGATGCTGGGGAGGAATTCGAATTCTACTTCGTGTTGCCCATTTCCATTTTCATGATGATGGTATTTTACAGGAAATCCAAATTCTTCCATTAAGTTGGAAACTTCACTTCTGTAATCCGCCACTCTATCTTCTGGTGGAGCTAGATAATATCCTTGTTTTGGTTTAATGATATAATCATGATCAATAAGTGGCTTGATCAATGACGGAATTACCTTTAAACTACCTCCGCCAATATTGCTGTCCATTCCCCAAACATCGTTCTCAATCTGGGCAGCTTCAAGGGATTTGAATATAAAGAATTCCATTTCTGTAAGGATATTTATCTTTGAGAAACCAGCATCTTTGATTATTTCTTCGGTCCTACGTGAGATCCCTCTGGGATCCCCAGGAAAATCCTGTTTATTATCCGCATTACGAATATTGCAAATAACTAAAGCGGTTTTCTTGGATGGATGTGTTTCAAATGGGAGGATTTTTAGTGTATTTGGATCTGGAAGCGCATTAATATCACTATCCTCCGTAGAAAGGAAACCTATTGATGACCCATCGAAATTCACACCGTTGTTCCATACATTTCCATCAAGGAACTTTCTAGCTGGAAAGAATACACATCGGTTCTTCCCAAATATATCAGCAAATTGGACCTGTATCCAATTAACTTTCTCTTTTTTCAGAATTTGGTTGGCCTGTTTAATGGATACCATAGTAAGACCTCAAGAATATTGTTAAATCGATTCTGTTATATTAAAGTTTTAGCCTCTTCTCCGAATTTAGTAAGACCTCAGTGTTATTATAGTTACACACCCAACCCTTAGGACAGGGGGTAAATAAGAATTTCAGGATCCAGGATCTAGCATAGCTCAGCCTTTTTGAGCATTCAAGGAACTTTTTCGATATCACCCGTTTCATCTTATCTAAATTCTTGATGAAAGTCTTTGATATCTCCCTTTTCACATCCTTCCAGATATACTCTATTGGATTCAAATCTGGAGAATATTTGGGTAGGTAAACAAGCACGATATCAAGTTGCTCAGCACATTCACGGACTATCTTGGATTTATGTGAGCTGAAGTTATCCAGTATAAGAATGATTCTGCCTTTAGGATTTGCTTTCCGGATTCGTTTCAAGAAACTCCGAACATCTTCTTTTTTCGATTTTTTTCGAAAACCTATTACTGGATGGCCATTGATAGGATAGAATCCAAAGCTATTTGCTCTCAGCTTAGTAGTGTTTTTATATATTATTGGCTTTCCAAACGACCAAAACTTCTGTGTGTTAGAAACGGTTTGCGGAGACGACTCGTCGAGAAAGCCGATCATGTCATCATCATTCACTTCTGGCAGTCTTTTTTTAAAATCTCATCTGCATTGTCCGGCTTTCGGTAATCTAATTGATAGGGTTTGGCATAGTTCATCCCAAAGCTGCTTAAAATGATTCGTATCTGTTTTTCACTATAATCTACACCAAACTTCTTGGAAATTAGAAGTCGTACATCTCTGGTTGTCCAATTGTCGCCATTCTCAAGGATCTCTTTTAAGGTCTCTTTCTGATCATCTGATAGTTTGGAGGGTCTGCCACCTGCAAATCTTGGTTTTATTCCATCATATCCTTCTTCATTCCATCGTTCTTGCCAGATATAGCCTGTGTTCTTACTGACTCCGACTAGATCTGAAGCCAATTCAACACTTTTCCCATCGTATCTATGTTTGATGAAATATAGTCGCTTCAATACCATGGTGTCCTTCTCCAGGTGTTTGATGCGCCTGACAATGTCTTGAACGGTCATATGCCGTTCTATCTTAATTTGCTCAGTTTTTACCATAGGAGGGAGATGTCACTCATAAGTC
>JAEHCK010000017.1 GCA_020696345.1 Thermoplasmata archaeon
ATCAGAAAAAGTGGAATATTATATCAAAGAAACCCAGACTGGCGGTATCTTTACTAAAACTAGCCAAACATCTCTCGAAAATTTCAATGCCTAAATAACCCATGAGATACCGTGCCCTTTAGGGTGCGGTATTTCATTCTAAATTGATTATTTTTAATATCTCCATATGAAGATTTCATAACGATAGAGCTATCATTTAGTGAATTATTAAACATAGTTAAATAACTTCTATCAACTTCTATATTAGAATTAATGATTTTGGAATTATTAATACTTACATGCCCTTTTTGATTTTTTAATAACGAATTTACAATATAAGAATTTGAAATTATCCAATCTGCATTTTGTGTTAAAAACGAAATATTTTTTATTATACAATTTTGAAATATAGCTGTTGAATCCCAATCCCGAAAAATTCTTATTTTATTTTGTTTATTTTTACTATTAATAACAACGGGATCTGTCTCACTGCCAAGTACAAATAGATTTCCTTCTAATTCAATATCTACACTCTGATTTATAATAATTTCAACACCCGATGAAATATTTAATTGAGTATTATTACTGAAGTAAATTGATGAATTAATATAAATAGGGCTTTGATCAATATCCCAATTAATATATTTATCAGTAATAATTGAATAATCTTTTGGAGAAATATGAGTATCATCTCTATTTTCTTCAATACATCCTGATAATATAATTGAAACAAGAATTAAAATAACACATACAACTTTTTTCATATACCATTTCCATCCCTAAATTTCATATCATTATTATTCTATATAATTTTAATGAATTTATATATCTTTTGGTCACACCTCGTTTGCCAAGTCGTTAGGATATTGCGGACGGAAAGCCACACCCTTTTTCCTGCAACTCTCTACACTTTGTTGGTATCCCCCATCACCCCAAACCTGCAGGCACCCACTATTCGTAGGCTTTATGCGCAGGCGCGCCGAATAAAAGAACGAGCTGGGCATTATATTTTATATATCTTTTGCTTGTAAAATCTTAACACTTTTATATTTTTTCAATTTGAGTAAATGTTTGTTGCCAGTAACTAAAATATTTGCTTTACCAATAAGGGCGGTTTCAAGAATAATGTTGTCTGTAGGATCTTCTTTAATAATATCTAATTCGCCCAATGGGAAAACTATCTCTGAAAAATATAATATTTCTTTACTATAATCCCGAACTATATTTTCTGGAATCCTAAATTTTATTTTAAGTACTTTTTCAAGTTCGTTCAAAATTTCAAGAGAAGTAATAGAGTTCAATTTTCTTTTTTTACATTTTAATAATATTTTTCGCTCATTGCCTTCCCAAAAAAATGCTGACACCAGAATGTTGGTGTCCAAAACTACTCGCAAAGAATTAACCACCTTTGCTTCTCACTTCTTCAATTGCTTTCATAACATCTTTTCGTTTTGTTCCCTTCTTTTTTGCATATTCGGAACCCCACCGTAAAAGACGTTCAAACTCATCTCTTGAAGGCATTTCAACTCTTTTTAATATTAGAGTATCATTCTCTCCAAATAAAGCAAATATTTCACCTTTATGAAATCCGAGTAATTTTCTTAATTGTTTAGGAACCACAATTTGTCCTTTTGAAGACATTTTAGTAAATACAACTTCACTCATTAGATCACCTATATCTAGTAAGATAATAAGACAGTCTTACTTAATAAACCTTTCTACTTAACTCATAGATTCACTTGACCTTAAAGAAAAAGAGTAACAGAAAAATGATATGATTATATAATTGGCTGTCCCCCTCGCGAGCCTGCGATGGACAATGTGGGAGCAATCACCCTGACTCCTAACACCCAACACCTTCTTCAGCCTTTCGTCTCTTACCTATCGTCTCTCGTCTTTTACTCTACTACAATAATCAATCATCAAAATGTATTATAACGCTCTCGAGAACTTGGTTAATAGCTCTCCGCCGCTGGAGGTGACAATAACATCGTCCTCAATGCGTACCCCGCCTACTCCAGGTACATACACGCCCGGTTCGATTGTAAAGGTACAGTTCTTTTGCATCTTTGTTTTGGAATCATTATTGATCGTGGGCGCCTCGTGTACTTCCAGCCCAAGACCGTGGCCCAGTGAGTGTACAAAATGTTTTGCAAACCCGTACTCTTTGATGACACCTCGCGCCGCACGGTCGAGTTCATTGAACGGTTTTCCTGGGCCTACGGCTTTGATCGCCTTCTCCTGCGATTCTTTGACCACATCATAGATCTCGATAAGCTCTTCCGAGGCCGAGTCCACCGCAAACGTACGTGTCATGTCCGAACAGTAACCATCCACAAACAGACCAAAATCACAGATAACCACCTGGCCCGATCTCAACTTTGTACTTGTATTATCGTGGTGCGAATATGCGGCATGTTTACCGGCTGCGATTATTGTCTCAAATGAAATGTTCTGCACATTTTTGGAATTCCGCATTACCGAATCCAATTCTACAGCGATCTGTCGCTCGGTTTTTCCAGGCATGATAATTTCGTTCTTCAGCACCTTTGCGGCCTTATCGGTGATCTTTGCCGCCTCACGCATGGCTTTTAGCTCAGGCTCGCTCTTGATCATACGATATTTCTCCACCAGGTTCTTCACGGAACCGCGTATTCCCGGAAACTTAGAATCAAAGATGATCTTCTTTGCATTCAACTTTTTCAGCTCACGCTTGACGATGGACTTACCGGTCTTACCATCACGGGGGATATACGGGTGCGGCGTAAAGATCCGGATATCTTCGATCGCACACTCATCGGCCGCGCGGAACTGTTCAAGCGAGGATGTAATCGCGATGGGATCACCCTTGATTGGAATGATCACATGGCTCACAATCGGGAACGATGGGATATGGGCACAACATAGGTAGCGCACATTGCCCCCTTGAATGCATACGAATGCATCCGCATTCTCTTTGCTCAGCTCTTTTTTTATTTTTTGCCAACGTTCTTTGTACATGGAGCACCACACCTGGTTTTTAATGATCGATCGTTGATGTTTGGATAATGATACAAAAGTTAAGTATTTTTTTATGAATTATGATGAGTACTTTCAATGCCCCTGTTTTTATTTTAAATATTATTAATTCAATAGAAATTAACTAATGATCAAGATTAAAATGCGATTGTCTAGTGATGTGGGATGTGGGATGTGGGAGGAGAGTTGATTAAAATGAAAATTGATGAAGTTATGGAAAAAAGATTTAAATTTGAGAAATTAAATGTTTACCTGAAAGCAATAGAATTTGCAGATATGGTCTATTGTATCACTGAAAAATTCCCCAAATCTGAACAATATGGTATGGTAAATCAAATAAGACGGTGCACAACATCTATCGCATTAAATATCGCTGAAGGTTATGGTAGATTTCACTCAAAAATAAAAAAGCAATTTTATAATTTTGCTCGCTCCTCGGTTTATGAATGCATTCCTATTTTAACCATTTCATTGCATCAAAAATATATTAACAGGAATGAATATGAGAAATTGTATTCCAGATGCTTTGATTTATCTCGAATGATTTCAAGATTAATCATTGCAGTTGATAACCGAAAGATTAACGAAAAATGAGATATTAATAAGAATTAAAATTCAAATTAATAATTAAAAGGACGTATAATAAAAAATATATGTTATCAAATCCAGCGACTCACATCCCACAAGTGATTTTCAACGATATCTTCATGTAACGTCCAAATCCCACATCCCTAACCACATCAATATATTCTTAATAATTATTTAATCATAAAATTTAAGGTGATTAAAAATGCCTCGATCCGGCATTGCAAACCTGCCCCTTCATCCCGGCAAGGCGCCGAAATGGCTATTCAACAGAATGGTTGGCTTAGCGGCAGGTATCGTAGATGTCTTCATCGAGGAGTATGACAGTTTCGAGCTCCTTCGCAGGTTGTCGGACCCGTTCTGGTTCCAGGCGCTGGGGTGCGTGCTCGGGTTTGACTGGCACAGCTCGGGGGTGACTACGGTCACATGCGGCGCCTTGAAAGAGGCCATCGACCCGGAAACACACGGGCTGGCACTTGCGGGTGGGAAGGGTAAAACCTCGCGCAAGACCCCCGAACAGATCCTGAGGTTTTCAGAAACCTTTAATCTCTCTACCGCCAAGATAGAACGACTCATATATTCGAGCAAGCTTGCCGCCAAGGTGGATTCTGCCGCGCTCCAGGATAACCATCAGCTGTATCACCATGTATTCATTTTCAACGAGGCTGGTAACTGGTCGGTAATCCAACAGGGTCTCGACCCCGAAAGCCATTACGCCCGCCGTTATCACTGGCTCTCCGAACATGTCACGAGCTTTACCGAGGTGCCCCATGACGCGATCCTGGGTAATGTGCAGCTCGAACGTGTGCTGGACATGACCGCAATTGACAGCACAGCCAACCGCAAATTATCTGTGGACCTGGTCAAGGATAACCCGAACAAGCTCAAAAGACAGTTCGTTTCCGCACGGCCGAAATACCAACAAACACTAGATGCCTGGCTGCCGAAAGGTGGGCAAGTTCAATACCTGACCATGCCGCGAAACATCAATTGGTCAAAGCTGCGTGAAGCTTACGAAGTGCAGCCCACGAATTACGAGGAGTTAATATCACTACCCGGTATCGGCCCGGCAACCGTGCGTGCCCTTGCATTGATCGGTGAGCTGGTCTACGGCACCGAACCCAGCTGGCGTGACCCGGTCAAATTCTCGTTCACGGTTGGTGGCAAGGACGGTGTGCCTTACCCCGTGGACCGTGCGGTCATGGATCAGACAACAGAGATCATAAAACAAGGTGTTGAAGAATCCAAGGTGGGTGATAAGGAAAAATTGCATGCGCTCCAGCGGTTGCGCCGGTTCGTGCCGGAAGACGTGGTTTAGGGATCAGGAGTCGGGAACAGTTGCTAGATGTTAGTTGCTGGTTGCCAGTTTAATATAATCACACTAGAAACTAGAAACTAGCAACTGATAACTAACAGGGTCGGGGGTTAACCTGCAACATGTATGCTAAGGCAATTGGAAATTGAAAATTGGAACAATTTTCCTGAGAAAAATTGTTCTACATTGGAAAACTCTTCGACTTTTCCAAAGTTGAAAATTTAAAAGTAAAAAGTAAGATAACTTTATATCATTCTCAATTCTCTATCCTGACCCCACCCCGACCCCTCACAGTAACTCATTGGTAATCAACATTAAACATTCAAGTTCATATCCTGAAGGTTAGAATTCTAATTTGAATTAGTAATAGGTTAAAAGAATTCTAAGTTCTTGCAAGATTAAGAATAATTTTTAAATTCAGTTTATTCTTGTTATGCCCCAGACCCTAGTTGAATTGATATTTTTTACTTTGGAAAGTAATTGATAATAATTTTACTTCCCACCCTGGCAAACTGCAATGGCTTCCCTTGCATTTACATTATTGGGATTGATCATTAATACCTGCTGGAAGCATTGTATTGCTTTTTTTACTTTACCAATTGTATTTAGTGCCACACCCTTATTGAACCATGCGTCTTCAAAATTGGTATTTAATTGAACGGCTATGTCATAGCATTTAATGGCTTCTTTAAGCTCTTGAGATTTATCATATGCATTACCTTTTCTATACCAAATTTCCGCGTTGTCACCGGTGATCATTGCCGCTTTATTATAGAACGCTATTGCCTTGTTTATCTGACCCAGATCGGATAATGCCAAACCCATATTGATCAATGCTTTGACATTGTTCGGATCTACATCCAATGCATGTACATAACTTTGTATAGCTCTATCAGGCATCCTCATTAACGAATATGAATTCCCGCGGTTCAACCATGCATCCTCATTTTCTGGGTTGATATAGGTTACCTGATCATAGCATAGAATGGATTCTTTCAGCCTATTTGTAAGTTCGAACCCTCTCGCCAACTCGAACCAACCTCGCTCTTGATTTTCACAATATTCTACAACTTTGGCAAAGCATTGTACAGCCTCTGCTAACTGCCAGGTTGAAACCATGGCGATACCTTGTATGCGCCATTCATCAGGTGTCTTATATTCAGGCTCGCGTGATCTATCATAGCACCCCAGACCTGCAAGTGCCTCTTGATAATCGTTTTTAGAAAAATAGCCAACACAGTTACCATCATTATTGGTGACCACTATTGCGTTGGGGTATCTATCAGAGAGCTTGGGAATTAGATTACCCAATGTTTCATGCTCCAAAATTTCCATGAAATCTTTGTTCATTAAATTTGAAGCAAATGTATCGGATGGGTTATCTCCCCCTGCCACCGCACTTGTGATCTCTTTTTCCCTGATATAACCAACAACTTCATTGCTACCTTTAGTGACCAATACAACACCCGCATCACCCAGGTTCTGCAGCTCTTGAGCAATTTTCATGCCCTTCTCTTGCAAGCCTACCATAGAAAACTCATCGGTAATATTCATCTCGTTTATTTTGGTGTTATTATCGATTTCCATCACCATAATATCAGACTCCGAGGTTAGGCAAAATATCGTTTATAGTTTATAATTCATTCCTGTAATTATACATTTTTCGGTATTTTTTATTTTTTTTTATTGTTTATTAGAGTTTCAATGCAACCAGTCGACCTCATCCAAAGGAAAAGTCAAAATGTAAAAGTCAAAAGGTAAAACTCAAAATGTAAAATGAAAAAGTATACTTTTAACTTTTAAGATTTTACTTTTGAAATTTAACTTTAAAAAAAATGTGTCAAACATTACTCTTTTTGCGAAACATTTTTTTTTAAATTTTCCATTACAAATCCAAATCTTATGATTTGGAGTCAAGAATCTTGTTATAGAATGATTCAATTTGTCTGGAAATCCTTTCTGGGTTCAATATATCTTCCACTCTTTTTCTCCCACTAACTCCAAGATTTCGAACAAGTTCTTTATCAGATAATATTTTTTTAATAGCCTTCCCCATTCCTTTGACATCCTTGACCGAAAATATGAAACCGTTCTCACTATCTTTGATCAGCATCTGCCCGCCACCAACATCTGTGGTGATCACACCACGACCACAAGCATTTGCTTCAACTAATATTCTCCCGAAAGCTTCCACACGCTGAAACGGCGCCAAAATTATATCTGAAGAATGGATCAATTCAGGAATTTTCGTATAATCAATATTACCTTTAAATTCCACTTTTCCTCCAATTCCCAGTTCATGCGCTAATTTTTTACATTTGTTCAGATCCATTCCCGTACCAACGATTATTAATTTTCCAATGTTCGCAGCAGCAAAGGCTTTTAACGCAATATCAACACCTTTCCCTGGAGCGATCCGGCCTATAAATAGGACTTTTTTTGTATACCTTGGTTTTTCATATCCAAAAAGGTTTGTATCAACCAAGATCGGTATCGTTTTAATTGGTTGAGAAAAATCATTAGCCCGAAGTATTTCTTTTACTTTATCAGATATTGCAATCAAGCCATCACATTGTTTTAAAAAATGTTTTCGTATTTTCATTGATTGTTTCACATAGGGTATTGATACAATGCTCCCGGCGTTGCCTTTTATGCATTCCTTCAAACCATCACTTGAACAAACTTCGCACACCTGACCATCCCAATAATGATTCCTAAAAAAGCATGTAGCCCAATGATCGTTTACCGTTGCTATTACGGGTAGCTTCTGCTTTTTACAAGCTTGAACCGAGCCCGTTACCATATTCATGCTCAATGAATGAATAAGATCGATGCCAGTTTGAGTTTTCAAAAACGAATTTATTGCTCTGAACGATTTTACATAGTATGCTTCATGGTTTTGGATATATTCGGGCAGCATCCCACCAGATGGTTTAATGATTCTATGAATATGCATGTTTGATGGAATTTCAAATTCATTAAATTTAATATTATCGTTTTTCCCAGAGTCCATTGAGGTTAAAATGTGGACCTCGTTATTTTGTGCAATTGTTTTTGCAGCAAAATATGCACTATATTCACCACCACCAAACACGTCTGGAGGAAAACGTTCAGTGGTCATCAATATCTTTAGTTGGACCATATTCGACTATAACCTCAATAATAGTAATAAGTTTAATGGTTATCCCCAAAAAATTGAATATAATGTTTACTATTCCATTGTAAATGAAAATTTTATGCGTTTCCGAGAAGTTTTATCCTCAGATCAAAGGTGGTGGCGAATTAAGTGCATTTTACCTCCTAAGAGAACTGGCGAAGAAGCATGAAATTCATGTTTTAACATCTGGGAATACTGAAAAGATTATTGACGGTATTAATATACATGGTGAATTTGAACTTCCTCTGATAAAAGGACCAATAATAGAGCGTATTTCACATAACTTTTTGTTATGGTTACGTATCCTGGAAAAGCTGGGGAAGTACACATCATTTGATCTGATTCATGCATTTAATATGAGTTCAATTCCAAGTAGTGTGATATTTGGCAATAGACTAAAAATACCAATAGTCGCTACAGTGAACGATCACTGGGCAACGTGTTTCTATCGCAATCATTGGCAAGAGGGGGAGGAATGTATCGATTGTAATTTAATAAAAATGGCCGAGTGCATACAAACAAAAAGAAAAGAGAAAAGGCCATCCAGAATTGACATTCCATATATAAGCATGAATTTAAAAGTACGCAAACTAGCGCTTAAAAAGGTCCATAGGTTAGTGGCGGTCAGCAATCGTGTAAAGGAAATTATGGTCCATAACGGTATAACATCAAATAAGGTTGATGTAATACCCAATGCCATCGGGAAAGCGCCAGAATACACGGAGATCGGTGACTTAGTGGTCTATATAGGTAGATTGGAAGAGGGGAAAGGACTGGATACACTGATTAATGCAATGGCAGGGGTTGACGGAGAATTAAGAATTGTAGGTGATGGCTCCATAAAACCTAGACTTGAAAAACTCGCTAAAAAAAATAGAAGTAATGTGACATTTGTCGGTTGGGTAAACCCAAAGGAGGTACAGGAGTACTATCGAATGGCACGAGTTATCGTCTGCCCCTTTGAGAGGGAAGAACCCTTTAGTAGAATTTTTCTGGAGTCTTTAGCTGACGGGCGACCTGTAATAGCTACGGATATTGGCGGTGCTCGGGATATTATCGATGATGAAGTTGGAATTTTAATTCCTCCGGGTGATGAAAAAGCGTTGAAAAATGCGGTTCAATCATTATTGCTTGACAAAAAAAAGGCAATTAAATTAGGTTTTAATGGAATTAAACGAGTTAAAAAGGGATATACACCTGAAATAATTGCTGGGAAATATGAAAAAGTTTATAAAAAAGTATTAGCTGAAAAATAAAAAAAATCAAGAGTTTAAATTTAAGCAAAATTAGAAAGGTGAACGATTGGCTAGTTTAGTGAATAAAGTAGCAAAGGGCTCGGTCCTGATCTTTATCAGTAAGATTGTTGAAGCCATTGTAGCCGTGGCCTTTAGCATAATCCTGGCACGTCTACTTGGTAAGGATATTTACGGTTTAATTGCCGCAACACTTGGTGTTGCTACCGTGATTGGACTTTTCGCGAAACTGGGGATCACAGAAGCTACAGCAAAATTCATCTCGCAGCATTTGGCAAAGAAAGAGCACCAGAAAATTAAAAGTGTGATCAATTCAGCGATAATAATCGAATTAATATTTGGATCGTTTGCATCAATATTGTGTTTCGTATTGGCAGAACCGTTGGCAATAAATGTATTTCATAAATCTGTTTTAATTATACCATTAAAAATAATTGCTGGTATGGTATTTTTTATTGCAATTGCCAATATTTTCACCGGAATCTTTCTCGGTTATTATAAAATGAAATTATTCGCCATAGCAAATATTTGTGGTAACCTTGTTAGACTTGTAACATCGGTGTCACTAGTATTATTGGGGTATGGCTTGATTGGTGCAATATTTGGTTTCGTGTTAGGTGCTATATTTAATTCGATTGTCGGATTAACTTTGTATTTAACAATGGTATATCCTTCCATTCCAAAACCGGAGTCAAAATTACAGTTAAAGTTACCCCCGATCAAACCTACCCTTAAGAGATTATTAAGCTTCGGAATTCCACTAACTGTTTTGGGTGGAATGATGATAATTTATCAATGGACTGATACACTATGCCTAGCAGCATTTACCGAGGTTAAATACATCAGTTGGTATAATATTGCATTCGGTATGGTGGCAATGACCATGCTGTTTTCACAAACATTGAATACAACATTTTTTCCGGTGGTATCTGAGCTTAATGCGAAAAAGAAGCGTAAAACCATTATACAGGCATACCAGCTTTTGATGAAATTGCTTGCCCACATTACAAATTTCATGATTATCGGTATGGTCGCTTTATCACCGCAAATTATTGTGTTATTATACGGTACTGAATATTTACCCGCCATATTTCCATTCCTAATTTTAGCGGTCTGGGGTTTAATCAGACCATTTGGCACTCTTTCCGCAGCTATACCCATTGGTTTGGGAAAGACCAAGATCAATGCAAAAGTGGCAATTATAACCGCTGGTTGTAATCTGGTCTTCAATTTATCGTTGATACCCTTCTATGGAATGATAGGTGCAGCAGTAGCAACCACAAGTTCATATCTAATCGGAACCTTGGTATTATTGAATATTACTTCGAAGTTGTTGAAGATAAATATTAACTGGAAACCAATTCTTTTCTCTTTTATCTCAGCAATTGTTGCTGGGTTATCCATGTTTGGATTAATTACATTTTTAACATTTATTAAATTCACCAACGGAACCTTTGGTTTATTATTATGTTTGGTAGTTGTGTCCATTTTCGGGCTGGTAATTTATTTATTGGGATTATTTGCTTTTAAAAGTTTCACTAAAAATGACATTTCAATTATAAATCAGCTCAATATTCCTATGAAAAAATATTTAATCAAGCTAATTGTACGCATCTCCAGATAATATTGATCTACTAATTTTTAGAAAAAAAAATAAAAAAAATGATTCTATGCCCGAAGATAATCCTGAAAAAGTTGAAGTAGAAGATGAAGGGGAACTAGAACCTGAAATGGAATTTGACAAATATGATAAACTGGGTGCATATCATTGGGTTGGTATTTCAAATGATATAAAAAAGCACAATCTTCATTCATACCAGCAATATAAATTGATAACACAATCAGTAACCCCTGGTAGGGTTTTGGATGTTGGTTGTGGTGATGGGGCGTTATCTCATTTTTTGGCAAAAAAAGGCTGTGAAGTGCATGGAATCGATACATCGGAAACTGCTATTGCGTATGCTAAGTCAAAAACAAGTAAAATTGAATACCCACATAAACCAAAATTCTATATTGATTCTGTTTATACATTCAATTCAAAGATAAAATTTGATATCATCATCCTGTGCGATGTAATTGAACATTTACAAGAACCGGATAAGGCAATAGAAGCTCTGAAAAAGCTATTGAACATTAATGGAAAAATAATAATTACTACACCCAAGGCCCAAAAAAGTGGAAAAAAGATCGATAAATATCATTTCAAAGAATATACAAAAACAGATTTTGAGAGTTTCTTAAAGAAACATTTTTCAGAAGTAATGGTGGTGGGAGTAATATCTAAATGGCTATTAGATTTTTATAAAAAATGTGGATATAATAATATACTTGTTTATTTTAAATGGTTTGTAAATTATTTATCTATTAAAGGATATAATTTTGGAAAAAAGTATTCTAATAATACTCCCAGCGAGAAGTATACAAACCTAGTAGCAATTTGTAAAGGTAGCCTTTGATAGAAGATTCAGAATTATGTTAATATTACTGGCATATCTAGTTAACCATAAAATAAAATATCACAAAAAACATGTCCACATGGTAGATATTATTGAAGATCCTATATGTAGCACAATCATTTCATCCTAAGGTAGGAGGCGTTGAGAATTATATCGAGGGTATAGCCACTGCCATGGCAAAAAAAGGTCATGAGGTATTCGTTCTTGCCCCTCTATATCCAAATTGTAAGAACCGAGAAAAATATAACGGTTTTTCGATAATTAGAGTGGATTTTTTCGAGCGCCTAAAAAAAGGTATTTTTTATCATCTACGGGCATTGAACTTTTCACGTCAATTTTCTAAAACACTTAAAAAAATTAACCCAGAGGTAGTCCATTTCCAATATACGAATCCTTTTGGAATTCTATTTTTTCAAACAAAAATGAGATGCATTAAATGTTTTGCATCTGTACATGGAAATGACATTTTATTTTTCCGTGGTGATTGGTTCGCGCGTTATTTATTAAAATTGATATTGATGGGTATGAACGGGACTTTTGCGGTCAGTGATAATAGTAAAAAATTATTGATAGAAGCCGGTGGTGCCGCAAATAAGATTTTTCCCGTGTATAACGGAACAGACCTGAATAAATTTAAACCCAGACGATCTTTAAATGAAAAACAAAATAAAAAGAAATTTCGAGTTTTAACGGTATGTAGATTAGTTGAGCGAAAAGGTGTGGATATTTTAATTAAAGCATTTTATAAAGTTCAAAAAGAGAATACCAATATAGAACTTTATATTGTTGGTGAAGGGCCCATGGAGAATAAGCTGAAAGAGTTAGTAAACAAACTAGGAATTGATAATCATGTTATCTTCACCGGGAAGGTAACTGAGAGTGAATTGATAAAACATTACCAATTATGCGATATATTTGTAATGGTCTCACGTGTTATTGAGCGTGAAAATGAAGTTGAAGGATTTGGTATCTCTATTGTGGAGGCAATGGCTTGCGGTAAACCAGTGATCGGGGCTAATACTGGTGGCATACCAAGTGCTATCAAAGGTGATTGGGGATTTTTGGTGGATCCATTAGATGTTGATATTCTATCAGAAAAGATACTTTTTTTAATCCAGAATCCAGATAACGCGAAAGTGATGGGAGATAGTGCCAGAGATGCGGTGATAAGAATTTATAATTGGGATGTGATTACCGATAAAATCATGGGATATTATAATTCACAATAAAATTATTATGGCTCTTCTCAGAATTGGGGTAATATTAGGGGTCAGGGGTCACAACTGTGGGGTCAACTCATTAGTGGTATAATGTTGAATCAAAAGAAATAAAAAATAAAACCTAAATTGTGACCCCTGAATTGTAACCCCTGATCCCTAGATTCTAACTCAATATAATAATTTTTATATTTGCCTAAATCGGGAGAAGAACCAGAATTAATTTTAAATCTTAATAGAAAAGCATTTATCCAAAGATTATATTTCACCTATTCTTAATAAAAATAAAATTAGGGGATTTTCGACTCTTGACTCTCGACTCTCGACTTAATTAATTGTTGACCAATAAGAAATAGGTAACGAATATGGCAGAAAATATTATAGAAGGCGTGAAACCGACGCGTATGGAGCTTTTGGCTTTACGCAAAAAGAAAAAATTGGCCGTGAAAGGTCACAAGCTTCTGGGCGAAAAACGCGATGCTTTAGTGATGCAGTTCTTCGAGATCATCAAAACATGCGACACATTACGTAACGATGTTAATTCAAAAATGACTGAAGCATTCGAAACCCTGATAGATGCCGAGATGATCATGGGACGTGATGCAGTGGCCGATATCACATATTCCATACCTCAGATACAAAATGTGCCCACTGAAGTTGTGAACATCATGGGTGTGCATGTGCCAAAGATCCAATCAGGAGTTATCACCACACCCAAGGAACCAGTGTACGGTTATCTCCAAACCACGGCACGCCTGGATGAGGCGACCGATCAGTTCCGAGACGCACTAAAAAAGATATTGGAACTGGCAGAGGTTGAGGGTTCGATCGAACAACTGGCAAACGAGATCGAGAAGACAAAACGGCGCGTGAACGCACTGGAACATATTTTCATACCGCGCCTGAACTCTACACAAAAATATATCGAAATGCAACTCCAGGAGCGCGAGCGTGAGGATTTCTTCAGAAGAAAACATATTAAAAAACTGATGGAAAGAAGAAAAGATTAATTGTATTTTCCTTGACCCTTGTCTATTAAAACTTTTATCTTGGACCTTCCCAACAATTTCTTCAACATCTTATAACCCTTTTCATAATTCAGGTTTGCATATAAAATATGCAGGATCGGGTGCGTAAGACCGTGCCATTCTACATGACTTTTTAACATCAAGCCATTGGGGTGTGTATATATTCGCAAATGGAACTGTTTACCGTTCTTTAAAAATATATGGCCGCTGGCGATTTGATTGGAATACCAGTACTGGTTCGGATGCCCTATCTCACAACCCCAGCCCTCCAAGATCGTTATCAGATCAGCCAACGGCATATCCACTACTATATCTGTTTTATAGTTTTCGTCAGAGTAAATGGGATTGAGAGTAATCCTGAACTTGTGTGCCCAGCGTAACATACACTTCGGCACGTAGACTTTTATGGTATCCTTTTCCATGATAACCGACTGGGAATATTGTCTCGATAATTAAAAGTTAACTATTAAAACTACTTTGTTAGTTGAAAAATTTAATGAATTATGAATAGTGGATTGTCGACTGGTCAGTTAGTTGACCCGTCAGTTAGTCAGCTAGTCAGTTGGTCGACTAGTCAATTGGCAGACTAACAGACTAACAGACCATTAGACTGATAGACCAGCAGACCAAATGACCAGTGGACCATCTAACAATTAACTCCTACTTTTGACAGGGTAAGAATTCTGAATTAATTGTAATGCATTTTTAAGAATTCTTAGTTCCAGACAATTTTTTTATGAAAAATTGTTGAGGTTTAAAATTTGACTTTTACAATTTACAATGGTTAAAATTCCATTGTAAATCGATCATATCGTTAATTTTAAATAATACAGCAAAACTCGTACAAATTATTATTTATAATCAGAAAGCTTTATTATTAATAGGAACTCAATTGATAATAGGAATGAATAATGGATACTTGTTTTGACTTAGTTAAATAATTATAAATCATGGTGCCGTACTATGCAATTAAAAGGTCATGGCTTAATTAAGATCGTATTGTTATTTACGATTATATTTTTCTTATTCAACGTTATTTTTTCCACTACCTCCACCATAGTATCGGGCGAGCCCGAAACACCACCGCCAGAGGCGTCTCTAAATCCAATTGTTGATACCGACTATGTGATCTCAGAGCCTGGTAGGACCGCTACTTATAGATTATTGCTTAAAAACGAAGGCGAGCGGGGGGAGACCTTCTTACTTAATATCCGCACCGATGTAGATTGGGAGATCAAAGTAGAACAACAGCGTGTGTCGCTCGATTCGGGTGAAACCAAGGAGATCTTAGTGACCATAAAGATCCCCCAGACCTTGTACGAGGATCGTTATTGGTTTAATATTACAGTAACATCACGCAGCATCCAGGCGGTGCAGACCACCGTGCACATGGTTGCATCATCAAAGGAGGTAATAATTACCGCTCGAATGAAACCCATTCTGGTGATCGCTCATTCGAAAGACCAGTTAGGCACTATTAAGCCTGGGGACTCGGTGGAGATCGACCTGGAGGTCAAGTGCTATTTGGTTTCAACCGAGGTTTACCTGGAATATGAAGTGTACAAAAAAATAGGTGTTAGAGATCTCTTGGAAAATAACTTAACAATATCGATCAGCCCCGAGAGAAAGGTAATACGTTCAGGCAGCTCAAGCGTTTTTACTCTTACAATAGAATTCCCCGAACGATCCCATAAGCCACTGAATCATTCCTGCCGCATCAGTGTCCAGCCGATGTCGTTAGACGGTGATGCAATATCCAGGCCGGTGACCTTGAACTTTCTGATGGTCAACAAGGGTGAGGAAGGAATCGAAGATGATCTCTTTGGAAACCCGTTCGTTCTCGGGGGAATTATCACCATGATATCATTCTTTGCAGTGGGCAGCGCCATTGCCAGTACGGAGATCGGCAAATACAAGTTCTTGACCTTACTCTTTATACCGTTATACACCAAACTCCACAAGAGCAAGATCCTGGACCATTTCACACGCGGACGGGTGTACGAATATGTTCGTAATAACCCGGGGGTGCATTACAGTCATATCAAGCGCGAGCTCGAGTTGAACAACGGCAGCCTGGCGTATCATCTGCATACCCTGGAACGTGAGGCGTTAATTAGATCACAGACCAAAGGCAGGTTCAAGGTGTTCTACCCCACCGGCGTCAAGATACCAAAAGATATGGAGCCACAGATAAGCAATATTCGCAAGCAGCTCCTGGATATCATCCGTAACGAGCCGGGGATCTCACAAAAAGTGCTCGGGTTAAGGTTTGAAGATAAGACTCAGCGCACGATTAGCTACCATGTGAAGACCATGGCGCGCGAGGGCGTGCTTCGGTTGGAAAAGGATGGGCGGGAGAATAAGTGTTATATCAATGATGAGGCGATAGAGGTACAGCCTGTGGGATCAAGCGAAATACCAGCCGACACAAAAAGTTATGAAAAAAAATATATAGATAAAGAAACAATGTTCAGACAAATATAATTTTGTTATCATACTGGGGATTCTTAGGTGAAAGATTTATCCTGGTCGGGAATTACAAGCTGGTTATTAGTAATTTTATTTCTCGGATTAGCTTTCACGAATTTTCAAACTTTTCTTGACCCGGTCTATGCCGAGGAAACCAGGGCATCTTCGATCTTATACGTAGGTGAGAACGCGACATACCAGAAGATCCAGGATGCCATCAACGCGTCGCAGACTGGTGATACGGTTTTTGTGTACAATGGGACTTATTATGAAGAGTTGAAGATAGATAAAAGCATTAGATTACTTGGCCAGGATCCAACCACCACGTTCATTCATACAGAAAATAAGGAAAGTACGATAAATATAACAGCAGACCATGTTACCGTATCAAACTTTACGATCACTGCAAAGGTTTTTGGCAATTATTCAACAGGGATCGAATTTTTCAAAGCCAATGATTGTAAGATCAATCATAACATTTTCGGATCCAATAATTATGATCAATATGAGATAAGCATCTATATGTTCAGATCAGATAATAATTCGCTCATGAACAATTCATTCAACGATTCAACTTATGGGACTATACTATATTTTTCTAATAATAATATGATCTCAAATAATGAATATTATTCAAATTCGAACGGCATTATTGTCGTTAACTCGGATAATAATTTATGTGCTAACAATACTTTTTTTGAATGTTTCTACGGTGTCTCTTCAAAAAATTCGCATAATAATACGTATTTAAAAAACATAATTACAGGCGGGGGTTCTAGTTATACGGGAATATCTTTATCAGCATCAAATAACAATTCTATTATGGACAATATTATTTCTGAAAATAATTATGGTATAATAGGTCGGGACTCGGTTCAGAATTGTTTTGATAATAACACCATCGCTTCGAATTATATTGATGGGATCAAAATGGATAATTCTAATAATACCAAAATTACAAACAATGCCATTATAACTAACTGGGGTGATGGGCTCAAATTGGATAATTCTAATAATACTAAAATTACAAACAATGCTATTATTTCTAACTGGGGCTATGGGCTCAAATTGGATTATTTATATAACATCTACATTTCAAATAATACATTTGTTAACGATAGTATAACGATCTCAGATTTTTCATTAGATCACTGGAAAACTCATTATATTGATGACACAAATACCGTAAATGGCAAACCGATCTATTTTCTTAAGAATACAAAAGATGAAATTATACCGCCCGGTGCTGGACATGTAATAGTGGTAAATTGTACAAATATCACGATCCAAGATCAGAATTTCAGCTCAGAAGATAGTGGAATAATATTGGTATTTTCTTCGAGAAATATTATTGTTAATAACTCTTTATCTTCAGTTGATAATATCTTCGTTTTAGAAAATTCCAATAATAACACAATAAACAATAACATAATTTTGAGAAATGGCGTGGGAATTAAACTTATTTCATCAGATCATAATAGAATAGAAAATAATACAATAACAAATAATACTTCTGGAATTTTTATGGATAACGGTATGGGTAATGAACTCATTAATAACATCATTTTAGAAAACCTTGTTGGCCTAAATTTAAGATCCACAGATTATAATGAAATTTTAAAGAATATAATTTCGAACAATGTCCGAGGTGTATATATGGACGGTTCTGCTCACAATATAATCTCGGAAAATTATTGTTTTGAAAATGATCATTCAATTAAAATACTGCGATCCAAACTAAACTCTATCAATAATAATATCTGCTATAATTCACGCAGAGATACCCTAGAACTTAGTAATTCTAATCAGAATATAATTTTTAATAATACATTTTACGCCATCGAGGGTGATATTATATCTGCATCGGGAAGTTTTAATATCATTTATAACAACAATTTCATATGCAATTCATATGAATCAATTTATTCTTCTGGAGATAACATATGGAACAAGAGTTACCCCTTAGGCGGTAATTATTGGCTTTTCTACAACGACAAAGACATATTCAGCGGTCCGGCGCAAGACCAACCCGGAAGTGACCAGATCGGTGATGTTCCGTTTAATCTTAGTTACAGAGGTACTGATGAGAAAGATCATTTTCCGCTAATGCAGCCAATCTCTATACCTGAACTTGATTTTTCATTACCGCCATCAGTGCCCTTAAATTTTCAAGCAGATCGGAAAAAAGAAGTTGTTCATCTATCCTGGTCACCACCCAATACTATCGATGGATCACCTATTAAAGAATATATCATCTACCGCGGTGAAGGCTCAAAATGGTTTAATGTAAAAACATTCACCGTCCCTGGCAACAATCTAACTTTTAATGATACAAATATCAAAGACGGCTTTTTATATTATTACAAGATCGCGGCAGTAAATGAAATTGGCAAAGGACCGAATGCAACAGAGCTCAAGGTGGCACCGGCAGGGTCGCCCGGATCAGGAGGCGATGGTGATGGGGGTGAAAATGGTGATAACAATGTAGATGACGTGGAAAATGAAGAGCCAACTAATTTCAGGTATTCTATTATCATTATCTTAATGACATTATTCTTATTGATGATCTTCATATATTTCTATAGACAAAAAAAAGTGCTAGATCTAAAAAATGAAGACACGCCTGAACCTGCTCAAGAATTAGAAGAGCAGGAAAACAAAAAAGAATTTAAAAAACCAATTAAGCCAAAGAATGATGATAGACTAAAAAAGTGATGGCAAATTCTCTCAATGTTTCAAACAAAAAGTCTGCATTTATAAAACTATAAAAAAGAATATATAGATAAAGAAACAATATTCAGGCAGATATAAATTGGTTAATATTTTCGGAGACATAATGGTGAAATTTCCATTCTGGCCGGGTATACCAAGCTGGTGGGTCATACTTATATTATTAATCGCCACTTTTGCGAATTTACAATTTGTTATTGGTCCTGTCAATGCTGTGGGATCAAGAGGTCCAACGATCTTATATGTAGGTGAGAACGCGACCTATACGAGGATCCAGGATGCCATCGATGCGGCGCAGCCGGGGGATACCGTTTTTGTTTATAATGGGATCTATAACGAGAATTTGTTGATAGGTAAGAAGATCGAATTAATTGGTGAAAGCTCAGATAATACAGTAATTCATGCAAAAAAGGAGTTAACAGATGGAATCTTTATTTGGGCAAATGAGACAAAGATCTTTAATTTTAAATTAACCTGTGAAGAGAAAATACATTATAATTTTGGAATATATCTATATAATGTCACTGGATGTATGATCGATAATAACAACATAATGAAAAATTTTACATCCGGAATTTTCCTTTTTGGATCGAACAATAATTCTATTCTAAATAATAGGATATTAAATACCCAGAATGGAATTAAATTGAATAATTCATATGCTAATATTATTTCGAATAATACGATTCAACCTGGATTTGGCAACGGCATTCATCTTGAAGAATCCAATAATAATGACATTAATGATAACGATATTTTACATTGTAATAACGGTATATATTCAGAAAGATCCATTGAAAATAAATTCGAAAATAATAGTGTTAAATATTCTGTACAAGCTGTAAAACTTGATTTGGGATCAAATTATAATATATTTATTAATAATGATTTTTCAAATAATGAAAGGGGATTTGATTTTACTTTCTCAGATAATATTTCAATAATTAACAATAATATCTCAAATGTAAGATATGGATTCTCATTTGGAGAATCGGATTACATTACACTAATTAATAATGATTTTTCAAATATTGATTACGGCAATTATTTCTGGTTTTCAGATAGAATTATTTTGATAAATAATACGATCGAATCTTTGATGAGTGATGGGATCAACTTCATGTATTCGAGAAATAATAAATTAATGAATAATTCATTGAAAGGTGGCGGTTTATCAGTTTGGGGTTATTCTCCTGAATATTACCTGACACATCACATTGATACCTCAAACACAGTTAATGACAGACCAATTTATTACTGGAAAAACAGGACAGATGAAATAGTATCGAAGGATGTAGGTCAGATTCTCCTTTTAAATTGTACAAATATTACTATTTCCGATCTTGATTTGAATTCAAAAAAGTATGTCACAACTATCTGGAATTCGACCAGGATCACCATCACAAATAACTCATTTAAAGGAATTCTTTTGTATCTTGAACTATCAGAAAATTGTACCATTAATAATAATTCATTTCTGGAAACCATAACTGGCTGGTATAAATTGAAATTTGGGGGAATATCTCTTGAAGGATCCGATCATAATATTATTGAAAATAATCTTGTATTTGGTGGTGGTACCGGCATCTATTTGAGGAATTCAGACGATAACAATGTGAAATATAATAGAATCTTCAATGCCTCTTATGGAATGTCAGTTCACAAATCTAATACTAATAAAATTACTAACAATATCATTTCAGATAATGAAAATGGCATGACTTTTACAGGATCAACAAATAATACGATCACTAGAAATACGATCGCTTTCAATCGGCTTTTTGGTATACACCTGAAATCTACAGATGAAAGAAAAGATGATGAAAGAATTTATTATCACTGTGAAAATAATTCGATCTACCATAATAATATGATCAACAATAATCAAGAAAAGATAGACCAGCAATACCAGGTCTTTGATGAAGGCACAAACATCTGGGATAACGGCTACCCTTCCGGCGGCAATTTCTGGAGCGATCATTTTGGTGTTGATGAAAAAAGTGGAATAAATCAAGATATTCCTGGGAACGATAATATCTGTGATGAAGCCTATGAAACTGATCCGCAACAGGATCAATATGGAAGAGATGTTAAGACAGATCTAGGAATAAAAGATAATTATCCTTTGATGCAGCAGATCGATAATGGTATTGTACTTCCAAAAACGACACCTAATTCACCGATGAGGTTTAATGGTGAAGGTGGTGATGGGAAAATAAAATTGACTTGGCTGCAACCGTTATATGATGGCGGTGCATCAATTACCGAATTCTATATCTACCGTACCACCTCGGATGGTGAAGTGAAAGTGATCACTCTACCTGGCAATGTTTTTGAATATGTTGATAAAGGTTTTACAAATTATAAAGTATATTATTACACAATTGTTGCAGAGAATGAATTAGGCTCTGGCCCAAATTCAACAAAGATTTATGCAGTGCCATTTAAACCGCCAAAAGATCCAGGAAAAGAACCTTTTATTAGTGTGAATTTAAGGCAAAGTTTTTTCTGTATTTGCATATCGCTCATAGTATTTTCAATAGTGATTTTCGTATTGATAGTTCGACAATCTTATAAAAGAATGAGAAGGTTAAAAAAAGAGTTAGAAACGAAAATCCAAAAAAACAAAGATAAAGACAAGCCAAGAACTTAAATAATCATTTTTTAATCCTGGTCATTGGTGAACCACATGCGCTATGCACTCAAGTTTGCCTATGACGGCACCAAGTTCTCGGGCTCGCAGATACAGAACCACCAAAATGTTACCACGGTCCAGGGTGTGATCGTCGAATGTTTGAAAGAACATCACGTGATAAAGGATAGCGGTTCGTCAAAATTACAGCTGGCGAGCCGGACCGATGCGGGTGTGAGCGCACTCGGTAATGTTCTTGCATTTAATACCGATTTCAAAAAACAGGATGTCTTCAACATTCTAAATTCAAAACTCAACCACTGTTGGTTCTATATTGTGATCGAGGTTGACGACAAATTTAATCCACGGCATACAAAAATGAGATGGTATCGATACCATTTACTTAATAAAGGTAATCTGGATATTGAACTATTATTATCGATCATCAAGATCTTTGAAGGCGAGCACGATCTCAGGAATTTTGCAAACCCTCACATTGAACCTGGAAATACTGTCCGTACGCTCGCCTCGATCTCGGCATTCGAGGACGGCGCTTGGATATTGATCGACCTTCACGCACCCGGCTTTCTATGGAACCAGGTTAGGAGGCTGGTAAGCGCCTGGGAAAAGTGTGCGGCCGGAGAACTTGAGCGTGCGAAGTTAGAAACTGCATTGAACGAACCCGATAATCGCTTTGATCTTGGTAAAGCATCTGCCGAGCCGTTATTTCTCATGGATATCGAGTACGATCTCGAGTTCGAGATCGATAATAATATGCTGAAGAAGACGAAAAGACGGTTATTCAGTAATTTGGTGAATGCAAAACTGAAAACGAAATTCTTTGATGAACTATTTGAAAGAATTGAGTAGCATCCATAGAAAAAAACGGTATACGAAATGTTTAATAATAATAATTTTCTTTCTTAATTAACTTTTAAAATTTGATTTTTACAATACCCTGATCAAAATTCTACCTAATTATAGATGTTACCTAGATTTATATTACCTCCGTGGTTATTATGGGCAAGAAAGGCAAGTTGTGGTCAAAGCTCTTCAAGCGAAAAGATGATGAAGATGAACATGGAAATCGTGAAGCCGAACCAGATCAAGATCACAAAGAACAATATAAGATCGAGGACGAAGAGCCATCTTTGGACGAGTTAGACATAACAGGTGAAGAGCTGCCAAAGGATACGTGCAGGTTATGCTATGAACCGTTCATATCCGGAGATCTGAGTTATACATGCAGAAATTGTGATGGTTTTTACCATTTTCCAAGATGTCTAAGAGGTCAATCGAATTGTCGTGTATGCGGTGAGAAGATAATCGAGAAGGGTAATATTGTTAGAGTGGTCAAGTTTAAAAGTGTGGTGTGTCCCAAATGTGGTATGAAGATCAAATTAGTATTCGATACCGGACCGAGATTGCAGGTAGATTGCCCGAGCTGCGGTCACGAAGGACATCTGCCAAATCCATATCTAAGTTTAATAAAAAAATATTCTGACGACGATTATGAGCCCGAGCCTGAGCATGATGAGAAACAGGAACAGGAGCAAGAACCCGAGTTCGAGATAGAACCGGATGAAGATGTAGAAGATTGGGATGATATGGAATCAGATATGGAAGGTGATGACGAAGAAATAGCTATTGACTTGGAAACAACGCCGAAGAAGCCAAAAATAATTCGGCCCGGAAGCCCGGAGATCAAAAAGCGCAAGGCAAAGCTGGTGGTCCTGGAGCAGTCGATCACATGCAATGTGTGTTTGGGAATTGTCAAGACAAAGTTGCCTGTGGTGGTCTGCAGATGCGGCAAGAAATATCATGAGGCGTGCGCAACACGCGTTGGTGAATGTCCGACCTGCGATGGCGACCTGTGCGATATCGAACGCTTGGTTGAAGTGGAAGAACCACCTACAGAGGCTGAAGCCAAAGCCGAACCCGAGCCCGAACCCGAACCTATACCCGAGCCAGAACCCGAACCTGTACCAGAGCCTGTACCAGAGCCTGTACCAGAACCAGAACTTATGCTGGGGAGTGAACTTGAATCCGAGCTCAACTTCGATAATTTTGAAAGGAGAGAACAAAACATTATTTTTCGCGGATTGTTCCACAAAATCGCCGAGGCTCCGGGTGAAGAGTTTAACTTAATATATGTACATGGCCCGGATGGTTCGGGGAAGACTCATATACTACATGCCATCGGAAATTATATTTTAGATAACGATCCTAAGTCCAAGGTGAGATTTACATCTGCAAAACAACTCTTCTCGGAATTGAGCCAGGCTTTGGAATTAAATAAATTGGAAGATTTCGAGGATTTTTATAATGAGGCTGATGTTCTATTATTGGATGATCTTCAGGACATACCCAAAAGAAAGGCTGAGCAGGAAATATTCTTCAAGATATTCGATAATCTATTACAAAATAAAAAACAGTTTGTCCTCGTCGCTGACCGGCCCATCGAGGAAATTAATGGACTGAATAAAAAAATGGGTCAGAAAATAATTTCAAAGTGTGGGTTGATCATAAGAATACGTTCAAGCTTTGAGAAATGATCATTCATTTTCCGAATTACTTTTAACTTTTACAATTCCAGATTCCCTGATCGCTAATTTCCCTTTCAAATAAAGTATATACCCTCCAGCCTCTATGATCTCCAGCAGAAATTCCGGCAGCGGTTCGAATGTTGCGGTTTTCATGTTGGTGAGGTTTTTCAAGATCCCTTCATGGATATTGAGCTCCAGCTCATCACCGGGTTGTATTATCTTGTAAGCTTCCGAGCTGGTTATTGCTGGTACACCTTGATTGATAATGTTTCTGTAGAATATTCTAGCAAAAGATGCGGCGATGACAGCCGAGATACCTGCATATTTCAAGGATATCGCTGCCTGTTCGCGGCTGGAGCCATTGCCAAAGTTCTCACCGGCCACGATCACATCTCCGTGCGAAACCATTCTACCGAACTCGGGGTCCACACCTGCCATTGCATGTTTTGCCATCTCGGCGGGGTCGGATGTTGTAAGATATTTGCCAGGATAGATCAGGTCGGTATTGATATTATCTTCAAAGCACCAAGCATTTCCGATTATTCGACCAAGTGACATGTTTTTATTACCTCTTGTGATATTGATTTATTTAACAAACCCTAGGATCTGCAAGCTCTCCTTTCAATGCTGACACCGCAACCGTTGCAGGTGATGCAAGATAGATCTCTGCGCTGGTACTGCCCATTCGCCCTCGGAAGTTACGATTTGATGAGCTCAGCGCCACCTCACCGCTGCCGAGCACACCCTGGTGTGCACCCAGGCATGGACCACAGCCAGGATTTAGTATAAGCGCCCCTGCACGTACCAAACGCTCCAAGATACCCTCTTGTAATGCCTCCAAATACACATTTTGTGATATAGGGCACACCAACAGGCGTACATTATGATGCACGGTTTTACCATCCAGGATATCGGCCGCAACCCGGAGGTCATCTAAACGTCCATTTGTACATGAACCGATAAAGGCCTGATCAATGGCCACACCAACCACATCTGATATATCTTTAACATTATCCACGGCATGCGGGCAGGCGACCTGAGGTACAAGATCGGTTACATCGAACATCAGCTCCTGGTAGAATTGCGCGTTCTTGTCAGAATGCACGGGTTCTATCGATTCTTGAGTTCGAGGCTTGAGATATTCGATGGTCTTTTCATCGGCGCTGACGATCCCAGCCTTCGCACCGAGCTCGATGGCCATGTTACAAATGGTCATGCGTTCAGAGATTGAAAATTGGTCGATAATATTACCATAGAATTCCAAAGCTTGATATGTGGCCCCCGATACGGACAGCTCACCGAGGATCTTCAAAATTATATCCTTTGCGTAAACCTGGTTGGGTAATGAACCTTTGATGGTTACCTTAATGGTCTGGGGTACCTTCAACCACAGCTCACCGGTGGCCCAGATACCTGCCATCTCGCTTGCACCCACACCCGTGCCAAACGCACCCAGGGCTCCGTAGATCGTGGAATGCGAATCCGTACCGATGATCAGGTCACCGGGTAATATATGCCCCAACTCGGTTAGGACCTGATGGCAGAGCCCAAGACGGATATCTAAAAAATTGTCAAGATCATGATTTGAGGCAAATTTGCGAATGGTCTGATGGGCTTCTGCTACTTCTATCGTGTTTGCCGGTATACGATGATCTATCGGTATAATGATCTTCTCCGAGTTCCAGACAGAGTTAATGCCTAATTCGTTGAAATATTTAATGACCAGTGCGGAATTATCATGCGACATGGCCTTATCTACCTTGCAGATCACGATCTCGTTTGGCACAACATGCTCTTTGCCGCAGGTACGTGCTAGGATCTTCTCAGATATCGTCATAGGTGCTGCCAGGCTATAGCTCCCCCTTGGATCTCAATTATTTATGAAGATATGATTCAATTAAAATATTTTAAGTTTTGCGTTTTATTTATGTGAAAGAAATAAATGAGGGACAAGGTGTCACTCTATAAAAATGCACAATACTCTCTTAGGGGGGGAGGCTTAGAGAACCTATCAGGGGATTATTGAGCTTGACCTTGACCCTCATATATATACTGACAAGGATTTTTACAACCCATCGGGGCGGTGGGTATCATCCCTCACCAGCATAATCGTGAGTTAACTAAATTGCGAATGTTTGATTGAAGGGCCGGATTAAATCACCGCAATGAGCATCGAAGAATTCGAAACCAATCCTCTCTTCGTCCATGCCCTTCAATGAAATACTTTATTAATCCTCTACAATTACTTTTGCTGTAGCAATAGTTATGTATCTCATTATATATATATTTATGGTTTTGTTGTAATATTGCCGATCTTATCGAGGCCCGGTTCTACTATTACTCTAAACTGGCATATGCCAGAGCATTACATCGAGCAGGAATGAATGCAGCCGGTTAAGTTATTATTATCTCCAATTTTTCGCACAATATTAATATTACGGATAAAGAATTGATCTGAATCCAAAATTCAAAAAAAATCTAAAATTTTAAATCTCAAAAGATAATGATTAATAAAACTTCAATTATAATTATATATACTTCTATCAATACCCTACTAATTATGAAGATCACAATAATAATTCTATTATCATAACCGTAATGGGGTTTTATTTCTATGCGGAGGCTCAAGACCTGGGTTGTTTTTACCCTAATTTCGATAGTTCTTATTTCTATAATTATACGATTGATCAAATTATATGATTTCACACTTTGGGGTTCTGACTCTGGTGAGCATTATTTTTTACTCGATCAATTAAGAGAACTTGGTTACATCGAGTTAGATTACACGGGCTGGGGTTTTACATATCCATATTTTCCGGGGATGCATATTTTATCAACAGGCTTTGCAGAGTCAGCCGGAATTTCAACTTATCATGCACTCGTATTTGTCACACCAGTGGTGGCGGCATTATCTGTTCTGTTAATATTTTGCATTTCATATCGTATATTTCGTGATCCGCGCATTGGTCTGGTAGCCGCCGGTACTCTCGCAGTGGCGCTTCCACATGTCTATTCTTCATCACACCCAATGCCGGGCAGTCTGGGCGGGTTCTTATTACTGGGTTGCATATTGTTAATACTTAAATCTTATGACAATAAGAAATTCATTATCCCGTTGGGTCTTACCACAATTGCACTGGTCATTACACATCACTTGACAATATATTTTCTGATCATTACAGTGGCCGCAGTTATCATATTTTCCGAACTGCTTCATCATCCCAAACTTAAAAAAGAGATATATTTGAACCGTACCAGATTGAATATGGGCTATCTAACGTTCCTGATCACAATTGCTTTGATATATTGGTTGTTCTACGCCGCCCCGTTCGGTGATAGGATACTATCTAAATTATTTACAAATTCCGAACGGTTCATCATACCCCTGGCATATCTTATGATCTGTATATTATGGTTTTTAATATATCTTCGGAGAAGGTCCAATTGGCATTTTCAACCCAGAATTCTATCTTCAAAACAGTTGATCTCACGCATCGTACTTTTCTTGGCCATAGGTATGTCGATAATACTCATTTCAATTTTAACCATTATCCCGGGTACCGATATTGAGATCGAGCCGATCGCGGTAGTATTTTTTATTCCAATAATATTGTTAATATCTGTTATTGCGGCCGCACCTGCATTTTGCCTGCATTATAAAAGCGGCATTATCGTTGTTGCCTGGTTGGGTGTAATACTTATGTCAATTCTATTTTCTGCTGCAACACAAAGCCAGGAATTATTGTTGTACCGTCATTTTCCATACGTCTTTGAACCGATCGCGATCTTAACCGGTGTGGGTGTGGTGAAATTATTTGATATGTTCATGTTGGCGGGTAAAAAGGATTCGGGTTTTGTTTTGGACGAGCCGAATAGTGAACTGTTTGTCTCGGTAAATAACTCAACAAAAGATACCGTTTTTCACTCACGCCCATCGTTTGCACTTCGACTGTGTGCCTCTTGCTTTGTTGCAATTTTAATAATTATATGCGGTGTTCTCTCATACCCGCCCTTGGAAGTTCTCGGCGGTTTTGAAGAGGGCACAACCGAGGATGAGTTCGATTCATGTTTATGGGCACGGGAGAATTTACCGGATGACTCCACCGTTGCGTCCGATCATCGAATGAGTTCAATGCTGTTTGGTTTTGCAGGGCTTAACAGCACCTGGGAGTATGCGCCAACGGTATTGCACGGCGAGACGTTCGATGAAATGTCCAACGAGCTTTCTTCGGTCAGAATTCCCGCAGGTACGAAAACTATCGATTACATACTCATCACCGATAATATAAAACAAGGCGTCACATTGAAGCAATGGGAGAACGCACAACCGATGAGTGAACCAGCGGTGAAGAAATTTGATAGCAGCCAATTTGTCAAGTTATATGATAACGGTGATGCACAGTTTTACTATTGGGTTGACTATTAGATATGAGCGTAAACGAACAATTTGGGCGTAGGTTTTATAATATATTCAAATGGGCACCTTTCTTGTTTTTTCATTCTTCTTCATTTTTAAGTTCTGTTTGGAGTTGTTGTATTTGGGTGTGTATTCGTTTGATGTTTTTATGGAGATCTTTGGGCGGTTGGTGTATTAGAAGTTTTGTTTCTCTATCAGGGAGGTGGTCTAGGTCGGGGAGTGTGAGGGTTTCTAGGTTTTCTTTGTATCGATTATATAAGTCCAAGATGAATCTGGTCTTTCTTTTTATGGGATCTTTGTAGTCTGGTATGGTGTATCCATATTGTTTTTCTAAGGTATAGATGTCGATAGCATCTCTTAACTTGTAGACGATTCGAGTCATTATTGCCCGGACCTTGTCGGTGAATATCTCTCTGGGGTCGTAGCATTCGATGTTGATCGGGGTTTTATATTCATCCCATGATTCCCTATATAAGAACTGGAGTTCTTTGTTTTCCATACCCTCTATGTAACTTTGTAAAATGGGGGTTTGGTAGGGATAGAGGGTTATGTCGACGAAGTTTATCTCCATTTTTATCTTTGCTGGGATGCCTAGCAACTCGGAATTGTAGCCGAAAAAGAATCTGACCATTCTTCCCCCACTACCGATCTCAACCTGTGAAACATCTGTCTTGTCACCCTCGAACATAAGTCCCATATTTTTTGCGATTTCCTTTAAATGATCTATTATGATCTCTATCTCTCTGGAGCACTGTTTCCTGGTCTGGCTGGGTGTCCGCTCTTCCCAAAGAGTTGTGTCTTTCCAGGTGAAGTCTATATCTTCAGAGAACCTATAGTATCCAGTATAGGCTTTGATGAGACAAGTCCCCCCTTTGAACAATAGTTTCTCTTGAAGATAATCATCCTGAGTTATGTTGTGTAATAATCGGTGAAGATGGTAGTCTTTTTCTATTATGTCTAGCCGTCCTGGCTGGGTTAATTGGTTGAGCCTGTCGAAGAATTCCTTCATAGAAATCCCACCACTTTTTCCTGAAACGAAGGAGGATACATGGACAGATATTCTTTTGCTTTTTCCGACTCGATCTTTTCCCTGTATTCCTTTATCGGCGAAAGAAACAACTCAGGGTTCTTTGAATCCAGATATCCATGATATGTTAGATCTAATATCGTTTTCTCGGGGTCGGAATATATTATCCTGTTCTTTGCAATTATCCCGTTATGAAAGTATTTTTCACTCCTTTTAAAGAACTGGAATCTTGTGCCAAGTATTTTTATTACCTTTGTAGTTCTATACGAATCCGTCAGTACATAGTCGATTGTGAAATATTCGTGTGTCATGTTGTTCATTTTAAGGGCTGTCTCCAAACCAAAGTACCATTTCGCCACACCTTTTTTTTTGAGAGCCATGGCCACAATTTCGTAGATCGAGACATCATATGTTCCTCGCACTCGCTCATCGATGCTCTTTACATAAAAAAATCCCCGGAGAATCCTGGATATATATTCTTCTTCCTGGAGGTAGTAGATAGACCGTTCTTCATCCTTACCTAGTTTGTCTGCCAGTTCCTTTATCTCGCCAGATGTTACTATCTTTTTTTCTAGGATAAGCAAACGCTTCCAAATAAGTGAGGTTTTCATTTGCGTCATAACCTCCGATATACTCTGTAGTTATGACGCAATATCTATTTATTCCTTTCGCTGTTATTAAAAATTTTGGCTAGCTCCGGATCAAATGTATATTTTTTGCTCTGGTGGATATGCTTTATATTCCAGTGTAATGTATTCTTCACCTATACTGACCGACCCGCCTGAGCTGCCGCGGGTGTACTCCCATGCAAGGTAGCGGTCCTCCAAATGGCTCCGGGTCCACTCACCGGTATCAGGGTCAAGAGTGCCGCGTACACCATCATCGACCCATTCCGAGAATCGATTGGGGTCTCTGAATAAGAATATATCGTTAACGATATCAACCATGGGTGTAACGTGGTCAATATCCTTCCCCGATTGGTAACTGGTTGAATACGGTATGTATACATTTGCCCAGCCGTGCCCCTCCCAGACACGCATATTCGGGTCGTAAAGTGCGCCGATCTCCAGCATTGCGGGTATACCTGCGGCACGGCATAATGAAATGAATAAGATCGATTGGTCATCGCAGTCGCCGCGTTTATCGCTAAGTGTCCCAGTACTCCATTTTGGATATGAACCGTATCTTTGTGAATCATCATACATTTGCTGCTCGTTCGGATAAACACAAGTTTCGTCGATATAATCATATATTGCATCCACTACCCGATATACATTCAAATGCCCAATTTCGGATGCAGATATAGATGTGCTTGAGCTAATTAGATCACGTTCTACAAGAATATCTTTCAATAATTTTTGAATGGTCGGATTACTTGGCTCGATCCGGTATTTATCGATATTACCGTCATTATCATCATCGACATCATCAATATCCTCGATACCATCCATATCGGAATCCACAGCCTCTTCATCATTATAGTTATCCACCGGCCACTGGTCGCCGCCCCAACGACTTAGATATCTATCATCAATATCTCTAATTTTACCCGATTTTGTGATACTGATATCCCACTCGATCTTGGCATTCTTGAAATGATACACGATTGCAATTTCATGTTTTTCACTTTTCAAAGTATTATGCCATATCCACTGCTTCTCCTCGACACCTTCGCCAGTCACTGGTCCAGGCTTAGAGAACTCCACTTGACTCAATGTTTGCGCTTCCATACCGTCTATCTCCAAGTCCTGTGGAATAGGCAGATAAAGGGTATATTCCAATTCACCGTCGCTCTCGATAGTTAAAATACGTTCCACCGAGAAATCCACTTTATCCGGGACCTCCTGATATTTATAAAGTCCGGCTTTAAGATATTCATAAAAATCCTCGCGATATGGTTGGGCTTGGGGCAATATGAGGAACGCCACGATCAGGACAATGAAAATTACACGGAAAGCGATGCTGGCAGCAGTGCCACCGCTTGAATCGCCTTTGAGTTCTCGCATAAAGGATAATAATCAATCCAAGAACATAAAGTTTTCTATTATTCAGCGTTAAATCAAGGTCACCAGTATATAACACGCTCCAATTGCCAGCCCCTGGCATGCGACCAGGCTGCCGCGCATGATGGAAATTGTCGCATTAATGGTGGCCGAGATCCTAAGTGGTGTATTTTTCCCCAAAATACGGATGTTTTTCAATATTTTTGAATTCATACAGACCATACTTGGTTTACAATTTTCAATTGCACGATCAACCAGACGTCGAACACTATCTATCACCTTTTTTTGGCCCAATTTCAAACCTACCGGATTATACCCGCCCATGGTGGCATTGACCACATGGTTATCGGTGGTGAATACCTCTGCATCATCAACTCGGTCTGATATTGCATTTAAGATATGTTCGCGCAACCCGGGGATAACATTGTTACCGTCCAATAAAATGTATGCATTGGTCTTGATCCCTGTGCATGCATTGTCTTTATTGTTCTTCTTCTGTTTCTTCTTCTGCGGCTTGTCTAATTCTAGTTGGTCGTCCAACTGTACGGGTTCATTACGTATGACCAGGACCTGGATGCCCATTGCGCCCAAGCCTTCAGCCCGGGTGAAACGCCTATCGCCTGCAAAACCGGTGCTGATGTTGTGTTCAGGTAAATCCTGCATTTTCTCATTCAATTTTGTAACAAGATCGACCATATCATTTGCCTTTTTTGAACCGAAATGTACTTCACCCGTACCCGGTTCAAGACAATTATGAGCATCAATGAATAATGCATGGTTACCTGTTTCGTGCTCGGCCTTCTGTACTATTGCTTCACCTGTTGAGTTATCAATATCGTCCGTTGATTCGGGTGATGATGTATGAATGTACACCGTGCCATTACCAAATCGTTGGGCACAAATATTTAGACCGGTACCGGTTGCCCGATGGCGAGTTTTAGAGGTAGAAGTAACTGTAGAGGTAGTTGTAGATGCACTATCAAGTTGTATTCGTTGAAATGTAGACGCACGCTCCGAGTACTTGGCATCTATTGTCAGGTCCCGAACTACTCGTGCGATCTTTTTACATTCACCAGTTGCCACGGGGTTCTGATCATGTGTGGCAGGTCCGTGGAATACCATTAAATTCGAGGTGAGACCTTTTAGATATTTAGATAATTTAAGTGGCAGGTCACTACCGCCCAACACGCCAAATGGCCCCAGATGGACAGAGGGGATCACAAGCAGCGTAGATATCTTTGTAGTTTGGTAATTTTCGGCCGGATCTTTGAAACCGACGATCCCCACACGAAGATTTGTATCCGTACCTATCCTTGAAAAGAATTCATTTTCCAGTACATGGTCGCTTTTTTTATTCTTGGAAAACTGGGTCAGTGAATGTTTCATTAATAGTAAACCATTTACATCAAAATTACGCCTGAACGGTTGAATTACAATATGGAGCCATAGTAATGTAGCCCCCAGAAAGATCACGGTGAAGCCCAACATAAAAACGGACATTTCAAGAGTGTATCTAAATATGGAATTGGGTACCAAGTATATGAACAAAAAACCCAATATTGTCTGGTTAATGGAGCTTGGTAATGAACCAAGATGTCTATGGTTCGATGTTGCGAGTATTACCGGGTGGCGTAATGTGATCATTAGTGCGTAGCCAAATATCATCAATATCCAGAAGTTTATTTCGAACCAGATCGCCAACAATTTGCCGATCAATAATATACAAACCAAAATAATGATGGATACAAATGCTAACAGGAACGAGCGTCTGTACGGAAGGTCGCCCCCCAGAAACCCGGCTGCTGGTGTTGATATCAAACATGATAGTATTGCTGGCATGCCGATCAAAAATAAGCCCAATATTATTGCACTATTGTATATTTGTTCGATCGAGAAATTATTATCGAGGTGCTGGAGGTCAAAATCGATCAAAAACCCAGCCACCATTGAAAAAATGAGTATATATGCCGCCACCATGAATGGTTCTGGTGAGCGAAACATATATTTTGTAAGATGTGTGGTCCTATCCATGGCCTGCTCGGTGGTGCTGCCCTCGTTGGTTGAAGTTTTTTGAGGAGACTGCAATTCAGTTGTATTTGCTTTTTGCATCATTTCGTCCCCTTGGTAATTTCTTACGCTCTTTTTGCGGTGAAATTATTTCATGTAATGTAGATTTAGGAAAGTTGCTATTTGTATTTAAATATGTTTTGGTTGTGTATAAGGACCATCAGAAAATTAATATTCAAAGAACTCGATTCCCATATTGGTATGAACATGAGAATCTGCCCACAATGTGAGTCTGAAAATGAAGACAAATACATTTTTTGCATAAATTGTCATAAACCGCTGCCCAAACAGTCGCATTTGGAGAGCCTGATGACAATGGCAGTTCATGAGCTTCAAAAAAGTAATTTCCGTAAGGCCATGACATATCTCGACCAGATCTTAAAATTAAACATTGGAGATAAAGATGCCTGGTTCCTGAAAGGCATTACCATGAGCAATCTTGGCGCAGGAAAAGAGGCTAGAACTTGTTTCAAGTCTGCTGGTGTGCGGCTCCGTGAAAAAACCTGCCAACCCTGTCTTGGCTCTGGCAAATGTATGAGCTGCGGTCAGTCAGGGGTATGTTATATGTGCAAGGGCAGACATAAATGTGCAATGTGCGGTGGTAGTGGAACATGCCACAACTGCGACGGTGCCGGTTGTAAAATGTGTAAAGACACGGGTAAATGTATACGATGTAAAGGCACTTGCGAATGTGTATATTGCAGTGGCAGTGGCATTTGCCCGGATTGCCATGGCCTTAGGAGCTGTGGTTTCTGCGGCGGTACCGGAAGGGCGCTGGAGATACAGGTTGAGAGTGTACCCGTTAGTGTGCGTAAGTTTTTGAAACTGAAAAAATGATCTAATATACTTTTTTTTTATTAAAATTTAATTAATTCTCCGATCGCCTTAACCTTTTTCATATCTCCATTCCATTTATCGAGCGCTTTACCAAATTTCAGTTCTATTACCGATTCCAGTTTCTGCATGTCACGAAGTAATGTACGTGCGGAGAAATCACCGGTGCAGATAATAGCAAGATAGATGTTCTTACCGTGAACCAAAAGGATCCGAAAGCCGCCGTATTTGATCTCTTTTAATTGTTCATCCTCATGATCCTGGAACGACTCGCTGACAAAGTTCTGGATCGCGGTTAGCATGCCTCCCATTGCACTCTCATCCAGATTGCTCCTGCTTTCGAATGATTGGTGTGCTAAGACGCGGCCATCGTTATATATGACAAAAATATCGTTGATTATGAATTTACCGCGCTTAAATTGTCTTTTTATTACCAGAATCATTACGATCAAAATTATTACGGTTATTATAATACAAATGGAATATGTATCCAGAATTGTTGAATCATTTTCAGCGTTTTCACCATTTCCGGGAGTGATCGTTTTTTGAGTGGAGAATGACCATGAATAGTCATCCACTGGTGAGGCTTCGGAAATGCCATTTTTATTTCCATCCAAGCCATGCCCAACCAGATCTCGCAGTTCTGAAGTGATCAGGATAGTGTATTTCTTATTAAATTCGAGATCATTGTCAAAATTGATCTGCAATTCATTTCGGCTGGATATGAAATACACGTCCGCATCAACAAAATTACCCTTTGTGTTAATTATGAACACTGATGATCGAGTTTTGTTATCCCAATGTATGTCCTCACTGAAAATTACTGTGATGATCGGTCTAACAGAGATATCTATTTCGAGATCTTCAGGTATTACCGATAGTATGTACGGGGGCGAAACGTCACCGCCCCAGGGTATAGTAGTAAAACTCCAGGTATGATCATCCTCAGGTGAACCTTGCAATAGGTGATCATTATTTCCATCTAAAAAAGAACCCGAGATGTCTCTGACACTCGCCTTGACACTTACCGAATAGATATGGCTATAATCCAGGTGTTTTGGAACAAAAATAATTTCTTGCTCAGTATGACGTAAATTTCCATCAATGATCCTTTCTAACGAATCTTTCACAAAGAAATTCTCGGATATCAATGTCGAGGTATCCATGGGTTTGCTGAATTTTACTCGGATCTCTTGATAAACGGAAACGTTTTTGCTATTGGCTCCCGGCTCGGTCTCGATCACTCTGGGCGGCCTTGTATCTTGTGTATGGTCTATGGTAACATTGCCGTCACTGTATCCATAATTGTAACTCTTGTTGTCTGATATTTCCACACAGATATAATATTGACCTGGCAAAACTTCCGAACAATCCCATAGATATGACCCATTATCGGGCAGGTCCAAGACGATCTCGGTCTTATTTTCATAGTCTTTATCTGTATCATAATAGAGGTTGATCATGTGCTTATCATCGGGATCGGCGTCATAGGAGTTCCACTGGATATTATATGAGTCGTTTGCGATCGCATTATAGATCGGCGGGGTTATAATTATTATCCAAGGCTGGTGGTTATGTATGATTATGATCGTACCGCCCTCATTATACCACCCCTCTGAATCCTCAAAGCCATCGTAACATTTACCTCGTAAGTCCACCGACTTTTCAGCTGGAATATTCGAAGTGTCCAAACGGTACTTGGTCTCCCGTGATCTCGATAATAATTTATGCCAATCTCCATTATAATACGCTTCAATAGAATATAATAACGCATCACCATTCCCATCCGAGCCGGACCATTCAATATCGATAAAGTCATCGGCCGTGCCCGAAACTGGTGTTAATGATATGATCTCCGGCAATGCATTCATCGTAAAACTCTCGTATGCACTCCATCTGCTCCAAGCGCCAAGTTTATCTTTTACACTTACACGAAAATAATAGGTATGGTTATCCAACAACGGGTTACCTTTGTATTGTATATTTTGAATGTTTGTTGAGATTGGCCCATAACTCCACATGTCGACCAGACCTGGTTGGCTTGCTACCTGGATTTCGAAACCGCCCTGGTCATATGAATCATTATCAAAAAAGTCCCAGCCAAATACCGGGTTGTGGTCGATCACATGGGCAATTTCCTCATTAGATATATACAGGTCAGTTGGTATCGAGGGTGTTGCAGTGAGTGTGGTCTCCAGATCCACGATCTTGATACTGCTATTTGTCTCCGATGCAAAGATCAGGTAGTGATCCTCCAGCGGGTTTGACATTTCATAAATATGCCGGTTAAGTTCATCAACCAACCAATCCCCATCGATCACTATCTGGTCCTTTAAATTACCTGGTTGTAGCAAGGTGTGGTTCTCATCGAATGTCAGATTACTACTGTCAGAACTTACCTTCATCTTCAAATTCCGTGGATAAATGAACTTACTACTACGATTTATGATATCCGGGTCAATATCGCTCATATCGATGTTTCCATAATCCACCCAGACAATTTCCACGCGCTCGTCATTATTGACAGAGATCTTCGGATCGATCGAATTTCCATTAGTTGGATGATCGGAGATCATTATGTAATTGCTCCATTTATCGGTGATATGATCGAGGCGGCGATAGATTATATCGTTGTCGAAATCACCGGGGGTAAGTTCACCATCATCACTCCAGACCAAATGTACATTCATTTTCGAGTCGATCAACAGGTTGGGGTTGGTCGATTCGCCATCATTACTGTCATCTGAAATTACCATGTGGTCCGACCATACCGAGTTCGATAATTTTCTTATAACGATATCTTTATCACTGCCGCTGTTATCAATATCACCAGTCTCCTCCCAAGCTATGTATACAACATCATTTCTTGCATCAATTGTTGGTTTTGTCGAGATCTGATCTTTCGTATGATTCGAGATCACGATCGGCGCATCCCAGGTCATGCCGTTCCAAATGCGCAATATAATATCTTTATCGTTTCCCGAGTCAGAGATATTGCCATCATCAGACCAAACAACATAGACATTATCACCATCCACTGTGACATTTGGGTCTACGGATTCTCCGTTATTGATATCGTCCGATATGATCATGGTATTAGACCACGTCTGGTTTGCTTCATGCCAAACCTTACATAATATATCGAAATCCGAATTGTTGGTTAAATTATTCTCGTTATCCTGCCAGACCACAAAAACATCACCCGAGTGATTTACCACAACTTTCGGATTGGTCGACTTGCCCGCTCCTGTCTCGTCCGAGATTATAAAAGGACCCTTCCAGGAGGATTCATTACCAAAATGCTTCAGATTGCGGTAGAAAATGTCGTAGTCGTTACCGTTATTTGAAATGTTGAGTTTATCTGTCCAAACCATATGGATATTGTCTGAGGAATCGATAAATATATCCGGAGCACTTGACGGTGACGGTATTTCAGGTTCATCCACCGACACTTCGGTAAATGGCAGCCAGGTTGTAATCCGGTTCTTTGCATATATTATATCTCGATCGTTATCATTAGTCTCGATCTCACCTGTGTCGGTCCAAACCATGTGCAGTACATCTGTTGTATCCAGGGCAATTGCCGGTGATCCAGATGTTTTATCATTTTTATGATCGGTTATTACATTTAGATCATCCCAGGTTTGATAGTCAAAACTGGGTAAGCTCGTTATTTTTAATTTTGCATCAACCACCGTCAAATTCTTTTGCAGCTGGAACTTTATTCCCACTTTTGATCGATCTTGTTTGAGCTTAATAACATTCGAATCGTAATTTAGTTCAAAACTTCTAACCTTGTCCTGTTTGTCCTGGCCACGGGTTGGGATCTCACCTTGATCTTCCGTGACACTTGTGGGATCTTTTAAAGTATCATCGGAATGTAGTGTAGGCTCTATTTTTGGTGAGCGCTCTTGATCAATAGTGTGTACAAAAGAATTTTGAGAAATGGGAACATAGATAAGACTAGCTAATGCGTTTATCAGCATAATGATGATAATTAATATTGCATAATTGGTCCGGGTGCGTGCCATATCGATCTTATCCGGTTCTGATATTTTTCAGATTAATTTAATAGGTAACGTTTAAATATTATCTCCTTGCCCGAAATATGTGGCAGAAAGATCAACCACAATTTTTGTACATAATTCACGAGGGGGTTTTTCCGGTTCATTTATATGGGGGGTTTGTTGTGTTTGGATTTTATGTTTATTTAATTTATGAATTAAATAGTATATAATTTTTGTTGTATAGTCGGCTTTCTTGCAATGGAGACCTGTGAGAGTTGGACGTAACGCTTGATTATTAGGATGTTGGACGTATCGCCTAATTATTAGGATGTTCTATATTTTGATTAATTATTAGGATGTTCTATATTTCAATTAATTAATGGGATGTTCTATAATTCGATTAATTATCAAGATGTCTGATTTATTATTGTTAATTCATTTATGCCTCTGGCCATCTCAGCGACATTTAGAACATCCCGATATCTCAGCGACAATTAGAACATTCTGAAATCTCAGCGACATTTAGAACATCCTGTTATCCCAGCGCTATATAGAACATCCTGTTATCTCAACGACATTTAGAACATCCTGGTATCTCTTCGTTAAAGTCCGGCACCACCGCCACGAGAGCCACGAAGAGCGCGCACCAGACAGACTGCACGCCGTAACACTGAGCAGAAACAGTCCAAACGCGCGTCGGCGATATATTGCCCCGAGTGCGGATATGAAAATAGAAAGAGTGATAAATATTGTTATGATTGCAGAGCAGTGTTGAAGTAAGAAAGATCTCAATACGATTCGAGCTTCAAAACCGAAAGTCCCACAAACTATTATTAAGGTCAAAACATCGTTCCACAAATGGTTTCTATACCTAAGTTGCTAGGGGGGATCGTGTTTAAAGTTTAGAGAGTTTAGGAGTTAATAAGATGAAAAAGACACGATGGTTGGAACCACGAATCAACACGAATTAACACGAATGATGATGTCATTCTATTCGTGTACATTCGTGTGCATTCGTGGTTTCAAATATTAAAAAAGGTGGTATGAAAAATCATAATAAAAAATAGAAGTGATCCCCCTTCCCCCAACGATTCCAAACAATAATTACTTGGAGTGGTCCCCCCTCCACCACTGGTTTATATTATCAATAGATCGCAACGGTCGGTGAAAGCATTCTCTCAACCCCCATAACCCACACACTCTTACACTCACACACTCTTATAACCAAACACTAACCACAAACCAAGCGCCAAACCCTACGAGTAGAATTCCACATCCACCGAACACATAAGCATACACTTTTTCTGTCCAGAATTTTTTCGATCGGTTCACGCTGTATGCAACAAAATAGTCCCACCCTATGTCACACGATTCATGGACGATGATGAATGCAATGATCCCCAACCAGCCAAAAGTTATTGCAGTGATTATTAGAGCGGCCCCCACCGTGGCCCACCAGAGTATGAAATACGGGTTCGATACGGTAGTTGCCATACCCGCAACCATAGCATGTCCCGGGAATGCGCGCTCGATCACATCAACCGAACCGCGCATATGCACCATGCGCAGCCCCATGTACAATAGCAAAAACCCGCCAAGTACTCCAATGCCGATCCTGACCCAATCATAGGTGAAAACATAATAGAACCCCGCCGCGATAACCAGGATCAACGGTATTTCAACTATTAGATGTCCCAATGCGATCCAGGCGCCTGCATGACGGTTCTTGATGCCCTTCACAACAGCAGCGGCGAACACGGGTCCTGGCATGAGAACGCCAGAGAGCGAGATTACAAATACCATGAACAGGAATAGCAAAAGGTCCATGGCAGATTGCAAGAGATTAATAGTATTTAATGACTATTTTGATCTGCTGATGTAACTCATAAATATTGAAGTCATAGATTTGAGGATATTGGAAATTTGAAATTGTAAAATAGAAACTTTAAAATTGAACTTACATTAATGATCATTTTAAACGATATTATACGCCTGTCTTTCGTCTCTTGACTCTGACACTCCCATAACTCACACACTTTTTTACATCTAACATTTAGCTCTATATCTTCGCTTAATCATCCTCAAATTCCGTGCCGCATTTCGGACACACAGTTGCATCTGCTTTTATGTCCACGCCGCAATCCGGGCACTCGAACTCATCATCATCATCTTCTTTTTTCTTTTCGGCTTCTATCTTACCCGTTATCATGGCTTTTATGTTAGATTCTTGTACCTTTGGCGCTTCTGGTTTACTTTGAGGAAAAGTCTTGTAACTAATGCTTGGTACTTTTTCCTCTTTTTCTTCTTCTTTTTTCTCTTCGGTTTCTGTTTCCTCTTGAGGCTCGCGTTTTCTCATTAATAAAAAGAGAATTACCAGCACCACTATTATTGCGATTATGATCCCTATGAGGATTCCACTGCTCAATCCCTGCTCTTCTCCTTTTTTCTTCTCATCGGGAAAGTCTGTTCCATTAAGCGGGTCCGAACCTTTGGCCAGTTCCACACCGTCACTGACGCCGTCGCCGTCCGAGTCGGGGTTGTTGGGGTCTGTGCCAAGTTCTAGTTCTCTGCTGTTGTTGATACCGTCACCGTCATCATCGTCCCCTGGGCCGCCGCTGTACGGTTTCCTGATGCGTGGAAGTGTATAATCCGGATCACCGGTGGGCGATAATGTGAGTGTGAAATCCACACTTTCCCTGGGGCCGTCTATAACACCAGCATAGATCCCCGGCTTTACATCGGCAAATGTCGCGTAACCGGTCTCGTTGGTGATAGCCGTATGATCTGACCGTGTTGTCAGGGTCAAGGTGATCATAAGGTTCGCCGCCGGTGAATCATCCTCATATAATACGGGGCCAATAATAATTGTGAACGATTTCGGGGTGGTTTCTGTCACGATCAAAGTAAAATTTGAAGAATCGAACCCATCATGCCCGTCCGAGACAGTTACATTTACCCAGAATATACCCACATCATCATAAGTTGGTGTGCCAGATAAAAACCCCGTTGACTTGTTTATCTCCAGCCAGGCGGCATCAGTGCTTATGTGCCAGGTCAAGTTATCATCTGTCGGGTCAATGTCAGATGCTTCGTAGGTCACATTGTAAAGTGCTCCTTCAGTTGCATTAGTCACATCGGCCGTGCTGATCTCCGGCGCATTGTTTACATTTTCTACAGTCAGTGTGAAATTATGCCAGCCAGAACCACCCGTGCCATCCTTGACAGTTACATTCACCCAATATTTCCCAACATCCGGATTCATCGGCGTGCCCGATAAAATACCGGTTGTCTTGTTGATGCCAAGCCAATTTGCATCTGTTTTTAGTGTCCAGGTGAAAGTATATGTGGGGTCAACATCGGTTGCATCATAATTCACATTGTATAACACTTTCTCAGTAGCTGTAAGTACATCGACAGTGATCATTTTCGGGTCATCGTTGATATTTGTAACGGTTATGTTCACCATTGCAGTATCTATACCGCCATAGCCATCTGAAATGTTGTAAGTAAATTCGTCAAAGCCGAAATAGTCCTTATCCGGTTTATAGGTAAGACCAGTACCGTCACCGGTGATCACAACCGTGCCGTGTGCCGGTTGGGTCACATATGTAATATATAAAATGTCGCCGTCAATGTCGATATCATTGGTTAAAACATTGATCGCGTTTACCCCGCTATCCTCCATAACGGTTGCAAGATCTTTATTGGTTAATGGTTTATCGTTCACACCAGTCACCTTAATGGTAACCGTAGCATTATCTGTCCCACCATGGCCGTCACTAATGGTGTAGTTGAATGTGTCCAGCATCCATTCGCCAACACCCAGGGCTTGTAGTGTAGTCGATGTCGTGGGATCATAACCAAAGTTACCTTCAGCATTAACCATTACCATTGCACCCATTTTACTGACTGCTTCAAAACCTATTACTGTTAAAATATCAGTAGTATCCACGTCAGTATCATTTATCAACACACCCGGGAGTTCAACAACCAGAACTGAATCCTCGTCTGTGGTTTTAAAGTCATCCTCGGCCGATGGATCATCATTAACACCGGTCACATTGACTGTCACGGTGGCGTTATCTGTCTCTCCGTTACCATCGCTGATTGTATAATTGACTGTATCCAGGATCCATTCGCCAACTGCCAATGCCTGAAATCCAGGAAAACCCGATGGATCATATGCATAGCTGCCGTCCGCGTTCATGGTAATTTCTGCACCTAATTTGCTTGGATCATCATATGCAATAACCGTTAATGTATCAGTAGTATCAATATCAGTATCATTGGCCAATACTCCTGGTGCAACAATGTTGAGCACGGTATCCTCGTCCGTTGTCCAATTATCATTATTTGCTATGGGTCCGTCATTGACACCGGTCACATTGATAGTCACAGTGGCGTTATCTGTTCCTCCATTACCATCGCTGATTGTATAATTAAATGTGTCCAGGACCCATTCGTCAACTGCCAGAGCCTGCAGTGCAGGAGCACCCGTAGGATCGTATGTATAGCTGCCATCCACGTTCATGGTAACATCTGCACCTAATTTGCTTGGATCATCATATACAATAACAGTCAATGTATCACTGGTATCGATATCCGTATCATTGGCCAATACTCCGGGTGCTGCAATATTGAGCACGGTATTCTCGTCTATTGTCTCGGTTTCGTTGTTGACTGTAGGCTCATCATTGATACCGGTCACGTTTATGTTAACTGTGGCATTGTCTGTTCCACCTTTACCGTCGCTAACTGTGTAGTTGAATGTATCCAGCAAGAACTCATTCACAGCTAAAGCCTGGAATATTGCAGAGCCCGTGGGATCATAGCTATAGCTACCATTTGCGTTCACGGTAACGACCGCACCCAGAGTACTTGGATTGTCATATGCGATAACAGTCAAAGTATCGCTGGTATCAGGATCGGTATCATTGCCCAAAACTCCAGCCGCAGGAATGTTGAGCACGGTATCCTCAGTCGTGGTGACCGTATCATCATTCGCGATCGGTCGATCGTTCCAGTAATCCCACACGAAAAACGGATAGGTATAATTCTCCTTGATGGCCCATATATTGACGAAGTCCCAGCCAGTAAAGGTATCCTGGGTCATCATGTCGTTGGTGTTCTTACCAGTTATCCCACTTATGTTCCCGCTACCGGTATCGTAGGTCTGGTTCGATGTTTGGTTGTCCCAGAAGCAGGTGGTAACAGTGCCTGAACTATTAAGTCCTATGAGCCCGCCCACATTTGTATTTCCGTTCACATAACCACTACTGTAGCAGTTTGTGACCGTGGCACCATCATTTCTTCCGATCAGACCGCCAACATTGTTGTCTCCACTTGTTTTGCTCTGGCTATAGCAGTTTGTTACATTTCCACTACCTGTATTATTTCCAATTAGGCCGCCAATGTCATTCCCTGATCCGGTTGTGTTGCCAGTACTGTAGCAGTTTGAAATCGTAACATCACCACCATTGTAACCTATTAAACCGCCCACCTGATCAGACGTTCCGGTTATGTTACCATAAACAGTACAGTTTGTGATGTTTCCATCACTATTTGTCCCGATAAGACCGCCAACATATCTATTAGACCCATCCACGTCTCTTTCGGTGGTGCAATTCATTATGTTTGCAGAATTCCAGCCGATCAAACCACCTACATGCTGGCCGGTACCTGTTACATTACCAATTACAAAACAATCGGTAACATTAATATTATCATTATACCCAACAAGGCCACCAATATATTCTCCTGTGCCATTAACATAACCCATATTGTAACTATTAGTGATATTAAAATAAGAATTGTGTCCAAATAAACCGCCCACCCGATTAACACCGGAAACACCTCCGACTGCTGTGCAGTTAATAGTTTCTGCATAGTTATATCCATTTAAACCGCCGACATAATCGCCCGTGCCAGTGACATCACCGATTGCAGTACAGTTGAAGAGCTTGCCGCCAGGGCCAAAGGTTTTGGTATTATATCCAATTAAACCTCCAACATAGGTAACACCAGTCGCATCACCGTATGCGGTGCAGTTTTCAGTTATGCCTTCTTGAAGACCAATTAGACCTCCTACATAATTACCAGTACCTGTTGCATCACCATTTGCCGTACAATTTATTACCAAAATTCCTTGTTCATTTCGTGCGATCAAACCACCCACATAACTGCCGCCAGTTACATTACCATAAGCAGTACAATGTTTGATCCGAGTATCTGTGCCCTCAGATAAGATATTGCCGATTAAACCACCCACATAACTGCTGCCAGTCACATTACCATATGCAATAGACCATGTTGTCCATGAGTTTTCTGTATATCCTATTAGACCAGCTGTATTAGAACCACCTTTAACATCTCCTTTTGCAACGCATTGCGTTACTAAACCAAACCTTTTTTCTCCACAGAGACCACCAACACGGTTTCCTGTTGCATTCACATAACCATAGGCTTCACATCGTTTTATGGTGCCGCCGTTTTGATAACCTACCAAACCACCAACATCATCACTTCCAGAAACATTACCATATGCAATACAATCAATTATCGTACCACTTGTGTAATAACCATTTAAACCACCAATTCTACTTCCGGATCCTGAAACGTTACCATAAGCCGTACAATTTTTAATAGTTCCACCTGAGATATAACCTACTAAACCTCCAGTGTTCCAAGTACCTGTTATATTTTGATAAGAATAACAATTACTAGTAGTACCACCATCATTTCTCCCGAGCAATCCTCCCATGCTAATAGATCCAATCACTTCTCCATATGCTTTACAATTAGTTATAGTTCCACCATTATCTCCTGCGAGACCGCCCACTTGGTTTCCTAAACTAGTAGTATTTCCAATTGATGTGCAATTTATTACACTAGCTAAATTGTATCCAATTAAACCGCCAGTATCGAAGTCATCCGAATACATAGTTCCATGAAAGTGACAGTCAATAACTTCTCCACCGTTAGTATTATATCCCAGAAGACCACCACCATACATTCCAGTGGTATTCGTGAAGCCATAAGAATAGCACTGTTTCAATGTTCCACCAGAATTGTACCCGATCAAACCGCCGGTGTACAAATTGCCACCAAATGTAGTGCCATAAGTTGAACAATTCGTAATCGTACTTCCGGAGCTATATGCTATCAAACCACCGTTATTGTTACCAAGTCCATTGACATAAATATCACTGGAACAATTATTGATCGTTCCGCCAGTATTAGATCCTATTAAACCACCCACTCTGGTTGAGCCATTTACATAACCGGTTATGTTACAGTTACTGATCGGTGCACTGTCTTTATACCCTATGAGACCGCCAACATAATCAAAAGCCGTTACATTGACATTCTCTAAAGTTGCATTCGTAATAGTTGCACCAGTGTTCACATATCCAAATAAGCCTACATATTCTTCACCCGAGCGATTTATTGTCAAGTTGATTATTTTATAACCCATCCCGTCGAATGAACCCGTAAACTGGATTCCCTGGAAACCAGGGGTTCCTGGAAGCGTATCATTAGCGATAGGCGAGAAACCCAAACCGTCGTTCCAAGTTGATGTGTTCGAAGCGTCGATGTCATTGATCAAAATATAATTCGCACTCAGATCCGCGCTCATGTTCTGCAGCTCGGTCACATTGGAAATTTGGTACGGATTGCCGGCCGAACCGTCGCCGTCGGCAAACGCCGATGCTTCTTGCGGTAGATAAAATAAAAATGCATTCAAGCATGCAATAATTAATAATATAACAACAACCAATATATTCACTTTCTTCATATATACGACCCTCCTGCTCAACCTATAGTTGAATTCGATAACGCATATAAAGTTATAAAAATTATTATTAGTTCATCTCTAAATTTAGGTAGGAAAAGATCTTGTTAAACGATACATAGCAAGGGATGTGCACGCCCAGCCTTATCTTATTGTAGTTTTATTTTTTCAATTTCTTTTTACCACCAGTCTTAGATTTTTTACCTTTATCTTTGCCTTTACCTTTTTTTAGAGTTTTCTTTTCCTTCTTAGCTGCTTGTTTCAGAGCCTTTTTCTTTTTTGGCGCCGTTTTCTTATCCTTTATTACCTCTTCTGGCTCCACATCTACATCTAAATTTACATCTACATCTTCGTAAGTTTCAGGTGCTTCTTCATCGGCTGGCAGTTCGTCTTCAAGTTCGTCTTCCAGCTCCTTTTCCGGACCTTTATCTTCTTCTTCATCCTCATCGGCTTCTATATCTTCGTCTTGGTCCAGCTCGTCAACTTCCTCTGTTTCAGTCTCTTCGGCATCTTCATCTTCGTTTTGGTCCGGCTCGTCAACTTCCTCTGCTTCAGTCTCTTCGGCATCTTCATCTTCGCCCTCATCCGTTTCTGGCTCGTCACTTTTTCTTTTGCGCATAAAAAACATACCCGCTAATACCAGCAAAACAACAATAACCAGAACCGCCCCAACAATTGCCATTGTATTATCTGGACCATCATCTTCCGTATCTTCCTTACCGCTTTCTTTGCCCATAGCAGCGAAGACGGTCAGATGTGTGACATTGGCCCAGATATAATTATCTTCCGTGTTCACTCCCGAATCTTCTACAACAACCCATGAATTTTTCGTTGTATCAAAATAATAAAACTTGAGATTTGCTTCATCAACACCTGCCGGTAGGTCGGCTTCGTTATAGGGTATCTCGATATAGAGCCAATCAAGTTCTTCCATGGTTATATTCAAATAAATTCCTATGACATTTTGATCTTTGGTCCTCAGATCTATCATGTCGGAAACCGCTTTCGCATTTACCATATCGATCTTCAAGGTGCCGTTACCCTTAACGATAATAGTGCCTACGATTATACCTGATCCATCAGTTATTTCACCTGTTACTATCTCTTCCTGGGATATATCCAATTCCAATGAGGCAAGAACTTCTTCATCATCACTTTTTGGAAAACTGCTTCGATCCATTGGATCGGTGCCAGCTATGAATTCGGCCAGGTTACTGTAGCCATCATCGTCAGGGTCCGAACCGGCATCGGAGGGGTCCAGTAAGTCCAAATTGTATTTGTCTTCCCAAAGATCGGGCATGCCGTCATTATCATCGTCAGTATCAGCGTTGTTCCCGGTGCCGTCGCCGTCCGAATCAATCCATTCTGTTGGATCATCCGGAAATTGGTCGGAATCATCGGGCATACCATCTTCATCCGAGTCTGCCAGCTTTACTTCTAATGTAAAATTGGAGTGAGCCGTACCACCATTACCATCTTTGACGCTAACATTTACCCAATACGAACCAACATCTGAAATTCCCGGTGTGCCGGATAATACTCCCGTTGTTCCATCGATCTCAAGCCAGTTTGCATTTGTAAATAAATTCCAGGTAATGTTCCCTAAACCATCATCATCGGAGACATAATCCACTGAATACAACGAATATTCAACAGCAATTGTCACATCATTGGTGATAATAGCTGGTGCTGCATTTTTTACAGTCAGCGTAAAGTTATGCCAAGTAAAGCCACCTTCACCATCATCAACAGAAATGTTTACCCAGTATTGACCAACATGGTTGTTCTTTGGTGTTCCCGACAGAATGCCGGTACTGGAATTGACATTGAGCCAGCCCGCATTGGACTCGAGCTTCCAGGTAAGCGTGTCACCACTTGGATCAATATCGGCCCCTTGATAAGCGACACTATAAATATTATCTTCCAAGGCGGCCCCAACATCTGCGGTGGTGATCTTGGGCGGGTCATTGGCATTATTTACTGTAATAGTAAAATTCAAGCTTGCGGTTGCAGTGCCGCTGTTTCCGTCATGGAAAGTTACATTTGCCCAATGGATACCAACTTGAGAGTTGTCAGGGGTGCCAGATAATATGCCAGTGGTTTCATTGATAGATAACCAGTTTGAATTAGATCTGGATTGTGATCTTGATCCAGTCGGGTTTATATCGGTTTTAATGCTCCATTTAGTATTACCCAGTCCCTCATCTGTGCTGGAGAAATTGAAATAGTACTTTGTATCCTCGAGAACCGATGCAGGTGGCTCGGTAGTTGTTATCACCGGGGCCGCATTATTAACAATAATATTGAAATTGATAAAGTCTATGCCGTCATTGCCGTCGTTTACCGTTACATTTATCCAGGAACTTCCCACATGTGAGTTGTCGGGAGTGCCTGTTAGGTTCCCGGTCGTTCCATTGATAGATAACCAGGGTGCATTTGTCTTTAAGGTCCAGGTGATCGTACCCTGGCCGTCGTCATTACTATCAAAATTGTAATAATAACCGTTATCCTCCAGCACTGATGTTGTTGGTTCAATAGTTATTATTTCCGGTGGAGCATTTTGGATATCCAAATTAAAGATGGTGAAATCTTTAGTATCACCGTTATAATTCTTTGCAATTACTTTGACCTGGAGGAGACCAACATCATTATTTATTGGAGTGCCTTTGAGTACCCCGGTCTTGGTATTTATGGACAGCCATTCTCCGCTATTCGTCTCCAAGCTCCAGCCGAGTTCATCTTTCATGGGATAATTCAAATATTCTGAGAAGTCGGCATCATAATTGACGCTGTATAAAGCATCCTCTGTGGCAATTATGATGTTGCTGGTGGTGATCGCGATGTCAGGAAAATAGAATTTCAACAAGAACGGGTAGGACAGAGACTCTCGAATGCCCCATGCACCCGTGAAGTTCCAGCCAACGAATGTTGCCTGTTTCTTCATATCTTTGGTATATTTCCCGGTTCCGGCCGCACTTGTGTTCAATGTGGAAGTCTCGTTGTCCCAGTAGCAGTTGGTAATAGATCCCATGTAATCAGAACCCAGAAAACCGCCAACTATGCTGCCTCCGGAAACATTACCCGATGAATATGAATTGCTTATAATTCCATCATCATTAAACCCGACCAGACCACCGACCGTTATATTTCCCGTAACATTTGCCGAACTGTAGCTATTATTGATCATACCCATATTACTGCCTACAAGTCCACCGACATAACCGGTCCCGTTCACCTTTCCGGTACTATATGAAATATTGATCGTCCCTACATTATTTCCCACAAGACCGCCGCAATCATCGTTGGTACCATTTACATTCCCAATGTAATAGCAATTAAAGATATCACCAGAATTATATCCGACAAGCCCGCCTGTATACCACGAACCATTAACACTGCATGCAGTATAACAATTTTTAACTGACCCATGATTGTTGCCGATCAATGCGCCGGTGAAGTCACCTCCCGCAATTTTAACATCTGTTAAGGTCACATTTATAACCAGACCCATGGATGATAGAGACCCAAACAGGCCCATTTCACTCCAGCCTGAACGGTTGATAACAAGATGCTTGATAGTGTATCCCTTACCGTCGAGCGCGCCTCCAAACGGCACTTCACTATCACCAACCGACATGAATCCCTGGTCTCCATTCCAGGTCTTTGTTTCACTGGCATCGATGTTGTTTACAAGAATATAGTGTGCATTTAAGTTTGAATTCATGTTCTGCAGTTCGGTAACATTGGTTATCTGGTATGGATTTCCCCTTGTGCCGTCACCGCCGCCCCAGCGTGTGCCGTGCACTGGTAATTGTAAGGTAGTATCTTCTTCTTCAACATTTGTAGCCGAGTTGGATTGAAGTTCTTCTTGTGTGTTTTGTGTGTTATTAATTATATCATTTTGCATCGGTAGAAATGATATTGCAATAAACATGCTTACAATTAATACACTGATTAACCCTATATTAAGTCTATTATTCTTATTATTATTAAACATAGATTGCCCCCTTTTATTTATACATTCAAGAAGACTGAGCTTCTAAAGTTATTTCAATTACTTATTCTATAATACCTTTTTATTTATTAATGTATTGAACTTTATACTCAACATTAGCCAAAAAATAGAAAAATTTATTTCATTGAGTGTTATATCTTAGAGTACCAAATAATACAGGTGGGGAGTATATATGAAAAGAATTTTTCCAATGTTATTGGTTGTGTTTTTACTAATAATGAGTGCTGGAATTTTTAACTTTGTTTCTGCCCAGGATGGCTTTGATATTGGCTTCGATGAATTTGGAGAGATAGGAGATTATATTGAAACAAAAATTATGACTGGTGAAGATGCCGAAATGAAAATGGGAGGTTACATCAGGCTTGAAACCACTCACGAAGAAACGATTACTGTTAAGGGAGAAAGTTATGATTGCGGTGTTGTCTCCTTAAAAGGCTCGGGTAATCTCGAGTACGATTTTGGTCCCGAGGGTACCTGGAGAGCCACCGGCAACGTGTGGTGGGATAAGGTCGCGGAAAACAGAGTTAAAGCAACCTCCAATATAAAAATAAATGTGAAATATCAAAGCGAATTCTCAAAAATTACAAGGAAAAGCACTTCGATCTATATTAGTAGTATATCTACCTGGACAAGCGAAGCAGACCCGGAGCTTGGCGATGAATGGACAGAAACCATAGTTGCAGATTTAACGGAAACAGAGACATCGGATACACCCGATGGAATAAATAGTGAAACCGATACCTACACAGTAACTACAATCGAGCATTACAAATATATTGAAGATAAGACAATAACCACGCAATTAGGTTCATTTGAGTGCAGGGTAATAAAGAGCTATGAAGAGGATGATTATGATTACCAGTCTGGGTTCAACGATACTGATACTTATGATCTCGATTACATCGATAACAACAACAATATACCTTTAAGATTTGAATCCTATGAAGATGGCAGTTTAGCTTTCGAATTGGAAGTAATTGCCTATAATTTTGGAGAACAAAGCGGAGGAACTGAAGTTGTCGGTACAATAGACGATGAAAAAGAAGACGAGGATTCGGGCATGCTCGGGTTGGGAAAAGTGGCTGGCATTGATATATTTATCCTCGTTCTCGTTGCAATAATAATATTAGTAATTTTGGTAATTGTCGGATTCGCGATGAAAAAACTCAAGAGATCCCGGTTGGATAATAGAGACTACGAATATTCGCGGCCGCCGCCACCCTCACAACCGCCACAACAACAACAACAGGGTTTGCATTATTCGTGTCGGACCTGCGGCGAGCACCTGGAATATGTTGGTGAGTATGATAGTTGGTACTGCAATTATTGCAGACGATATCAATAATAATTTTCAAAGTGAATTAACAATTAACTCGTAATAATATAGCGGTGTGTATAAATATAATGTATTTATATGCTGGGGAGATACAATACTATTTTACGGCTGTATTTTGTGGTATTGATCGAGTCAGGAATACAACGTTCGTCACGGGAACGATAGGACAATAACTCAAAGATGATCACGATCATTGACATTTGATTTCAATGGTGACAAAATGGCATTCAAAAGGATACTATTAATCAAACCATCGGGAAGGCATGGAATAAGTTTTGCATACGATATTATTCCCACCGGTCTTGAATATATTGCAGCATATATTGAAGATGTAGTGGATAAGGTCGACATAATCGATCTTGAGTACGAACCAAAGCCGATCAAACGAACGGTAGAAAAATATTTAGATGAGTTTAAGCCAGACCTGGTAGGCATCTCAATGTCCGCAACAGAACACAGCGAAGGTCTAAAGATCGCAAAAGTGGTAAAAGCTCGAGGTATCAGGACCGTTCTTGGCGGATATCATCCTACGGCAATTCCTGAAGAATTACTTTCAAATCGGCAAGTAGATTTTGTGATCTGCGGTGAGGGCGAGGAAACGATGCATGAGTTGGTTCGGAAGGGAAATGCAAAGGGTGTTTCCGGTATTTCTTACAAAAAAGGTTCAAAAATAATCCATAATCCTGCACGTGAATTCATCAAGGATCTGGACAGCGTTCCGTTCCCGGCACGCCATCTAAGACGATATAAGTACCATTTGACCATACGACGTGATAGAGAACACGATATACTTACTACATCCAGAGGCTGTTGGGGGCGTTGTAATTTTTGTTGTGAACCCAGTATGAGCGGAAGTCATCAACGCTATCGTACACCAGAGAATGTGATTGCCGAGATATTAGAAATAGTAAAATTCCATAAAGGAAAGCCGCTAAGTATTGAAATTACAGATCCGCATTTTATGGGTAAACCCAGGTTAGTTGAGCAACTTTGTGATCTATTGGCTGAGGAAGATCTGGATATCAAGTTCGTTGCAAAAGTACGGCCCGATTCAATGGCGAAATTTCCGAAGATCGTTCGTAAAATGATCGCTGTTGGCATCGAGACATTTGAAATGGGAATCGAGAGTCCCAGTATGAAAGATATTAAATATACATCCAAGGGTCTACAAACCAATGTTCATGTCAGGGCGGTAAACAATATAACAAGATGTGGGGGCATTGCAGGTGGAACATTCGTAATAGGTTTACCTGATCATACTGAAGAAGAAATATTACAATTTCCAAATTACGCCAAGAAACTTGGGCTTTTGAGTACGGCATATGGTATCGTAACACCATACCCCACCACTAAATTCTATGATGAACTTGACGCCCAGGGTTTGATCTTTGAAACAGATTGGAATAGATTTGATGAAATGCATTCGGTATTCAAAACCAAATACATATCAAGCGAGCGAATCGAGGAGCTAGCCACGATCTGTATGGCAAAATTCTGGACCATAGATACATTCATAGAACGCGAGCGTGTGCGATCGAAAAAATACGGCAGTAAAAAGCCATTGATGAAATTCATCGGCGATCGAATGTCCGACCTTCAATTTGGTGCAGGCTCAGGTTTCCAACTTCAAGAGGGTAATTTTATCACCCATGTGGAAAAGCTTCTGGAGGCATCACCGGACCCAATTATCAAGAAGTACACGAAAAGGGTAGGCATGCATAATGTGCTGGAAATGTCCAGATTTTTAAGAATGCTTGGTGACCAGACCATACAGATCACAATACGAAACAATGGTACGTCCTTCGTAAGTTGGGTATTCAAAACAAGAAAAGATAAGGTGGAATATGTTCAAGCTATCCGCGATAAATTAAAAAACAGCACGATCGATTTTGACATAGACATAAACGATGTTCTATTGGATGGTCGACCACTTACATCAAGGATCGATAAGATCAAAATTGGAGTTAAAATACTGAATTCGAACAAGGGTTTCAAAAGACGAATCAATATGTTTCGGTTATTTCTTGCAGCCGGTCTTGAGTTCATAACTTATAAAGCCAGGAAAAATGGAACACGCAGTAATGGATAAAAGGTGCTTGATTGTTGCTTGGGGAGGTGTGAGGTGAGAGTACGCGAACTCCCTTTGGTCGTTCGCTTGAGGTTAGAGGAAAATTATGTTGATGTATAGATTAAAATTAGGTGATAGGTGGTAGATAATTGGAGATAGGTGACATGAAAGTGGGAAGAGGCCACTTCTCAGCGATTATGATTTAAATCGTTAGTGGAAAGTGGGTTTTAACGACAAGATTTCAACCCTCTTTCCTCTTCCCACCTTCCTCTTTCCTTTCTCCTCACAGTGTGCCCAGCTAAGCCTACAAGTGCTTACAGGTGAAAGTCCTGTCATGGTAAAACCAGAAAGCCATGTAGCAAACACCTAGTATTGGAAGCGATTCCAATGTTAGTGCGTG
>JAEHCK010000257.1 GCA_020696345.1 Thermoplasmata archaeon
CACGACTAAGTAAATAATATTTCTCAGTTCCATCGGCTGAAAATGCAAAGATCATACCACGATCTGATTCCTCTAACCAATAAAACTGTATTGTAAAACTCTTATTTTCTTCTTCCTCAATGATTTGCATCAGAGCGGCTATGTTTCTCAGGTCATAACAGATCGTCATGTCCTCGACGCCTGGCAGATTATCCATATTGGTTTTATAACTATCAGCAAACAAATTTGTCTTGTCGGTAGTCTCAATATATAAAACTTCATCTTCAACCGTGAAATACACCTTACTAAAGCGGGCACCGATCTTTTTGATCTTGTCGAACTCAACATCAATAAAATTGTCAGTGGCATCCATTGAATAAAAATATTCAAGACCCTCGGCTTCGTCACGATACATGATGAAATCTTCCACAACACTATCATCACAGTATGTCAAAGAAGAATCCCGGCGATTTCCATCTGATAAAATGTTAATCTTATCGTCTGAAATTTTGATCGGTGTGCTATCGACATCGAGAATATCTAAATGTGGTGAAACCCTGATAGGAATCTCAACAAAATTCATGGTCAATTCTTCATTTGGGTTGATACCTGAAATAACATCATTTGGTACTCTGTTTTTAACGATGACATCTCCGTTCATATTACGAATAGATGTCTGGATGTCACCATCAAGGAAATTCATCTGGGCAAACTCAACCAGATTGTTACAGGTGAATTTCTTCAAAAGTGTTTTAAAGTTTTGTACATGTAAAATTCTTGTACTCATAATCTCTCCTTATGTATCATTATTAATAATGCTTCACGTTTTGATACGTTATATTTTTCTTTGATTTCTTCTATCTTTTTGTCACGGGCGTCCATGAACTCCTTATCCTGTTTGGATAGATTCATGAATTCACTACCTGTTGGTATCTTATCAAAATAATAATCATATATGGCTTTATCAGGAACATACATCTGAACGCGATTCATTTTCTGAACGATGTAAATGTAACGGTCACAATGTGACAACCAAAACGAAAACAGCCAACCATATTTGTATCTCTTTTTGTACTCCTGTTTGGTTGATTTAAACTGAATCTGTCTAATAAAATCCCATGGATTAGGTTTATCACTCAATGACTTTCTCCTGAATCATCTCAACTATCATATGTACGAAATTTATCTCTTGATTTAGAACCTGTTTGTTCCATCTAAAGTGATCACCAAGTTTCAAAATGGCACCACCCATACTTGGAAACTTATCAGCATTATCGAAAAGATACTCATACAATTGTTCGTACAGAACCCAATTTTCTCTGAGAAGTTTTCTAACGAGGTTCAAATCTTTTGATAACATCGCCTCGTGAATATCTTTGTAAACTTCCTCAGATGAATAGGTCATAGTATTGACCAGTTCACCATCAACTGAATTTTCTTGTAATGACCAGATCATTTTTCGTATATCTGGTTGACACTTTTCAACCAATGCCTTCAATAGTTTAGGGTCAAATTTTACTTTCTCTTTTATCAAGATTCTACCGGCAAACATTAACATTTCTTTGAAGGGTGGTTTCTCGAATAAGATGACCTGACATCTCGATTTCAGTTCTGGTAGGAAATATTGTTCGTAGTTTGCCAAGAAAATGAATCGGCAAATCTTATGAACATCTTCCATCAACTGGCGTAACATCTTCTGCGCACCCGATGTACCGGCCGATAAGGCATCTGCCTCGTTCATTATTACGATTTTCGGAATTGTGAGTGCCGCAGCGGTAGCAAACGGGCGAACACGATCTCTGATGTTATCAATACCCGTGGTGTCGGATGCATTGACCCACATAGAAGGAAGACCTGTTTCCTTTAACATGATGTGGGCAAACGTACCTTTACCAATACCTGGCGGACCATATAGGAACATGTTAGGTATTTCGATTAGTGCTTTTTTGAGTTTGGGTCTTATGTCGGGGTTGACTATCAGGTCTTTAAAACTGGTAGGTTCATACTTGAAAGTCCATATTTCTTTTGACAATTAACAATTTCCTCCGAGTGAATTTCTCCTTTCTTACCAACTACCGTTCGTGTCCCACTTTACAGGCACTGGGTCTTTTGTTTCTGTTTCTGTTTTTGTAACAGGGTTCTTATCATCACAGTCCCAGACTTGATCTGGTTCTGATTTCCAAACATCTTCGTCTGGTACATTTTCATAGTTTGTTAATGGTTCGTTGTCAATTCGTTCAGAATGTGTTGGCAAATTTAAAGGGTTTGGCTCCGGTAAATCTAAAGGGTCCTCATGTTTGGTAAATTCTGGTTGATCGGCCTCGACAAAGTTTTCAATCTCTGCCATGAAATTATCAACATCCATCTCCGCCCAACCGTTATAGTTCTCAACTTCATTGACGATGGGATCATTATCACCCATGTCCATATTAGATTTGATGATATCACGCGCTTCTTCC
>JAEHCK010000043.1 GCA_020696345.1 Thermoplasmata archaeon
CTTCCAATACTAGGTGTTTGCTACATGGCTTTCTGGTTTTACCATGACAGGACTTTCACCTGTAAGCACTTGTAGGCTTAGCTGGGCACACTGTGAGGTATGAGTACACTACGATTTTTTTTTAAAAACAAGCGTTTGAGGTGAGAGGTAGGATGATTAATTGTATGGGTAATACCAAATCCAAAACACAAAACCCAAAATACAAATCACTTTTAACTTTTACAACTTTGGAAAAGTCGAAGAGTTTTCCAATGCAGAACAATTTTTCTCTAGAAAATTGTTCAAATTTCAAATTTAACTTTTCAAATAACCTAATTATAAATATTTATTATATCCCCCTCACCAAATGTTTTTCAACAATAAGTTATAGTAATGGTCTCCCCTCCCCAAACGATTCTATTTATTAAATGATCATAGTGGTCGGCCGAAGGCTTGGCCGAAGGCCTGGCCGAAGGCCACGATTCTTGACTCACCTGTATTCGCCCAAATACGTATCTTCCCAGAACGCAGTCCCATTGCTCTCCAGCGAAGTGTCATATGTGCCGTCATGATCAACATCCAGATTGGTATGCACATAGTCAGCCGCGAACAGGAACGCTTCGCGAACAGATACATATCCATTTCCCGTCCCGTCACGTGTGCCGAAATCGCGGTCAGCGGTCTTATACTCAATTGGGCTGTACCCGAGCCCATCGGTGAACTTCAAGTGGAATGTGCCGTCCGACTCCTCGTCTGACTTGGCGGCGGCATATATGACCCGGGGTGCCGGGTTGTCGCCATCGTCCAGCTCGGCTAAGGCGCTACCCGAGTAACATGCATCGATAGAGATTATCATACGCTCGCACGTGATATTATCCAGCCAATCATCTATCTCGGTATAGTAATGACTGCCGTCCGAGAACATTAGATACCCGGGCTGGCCGTGCGCAGCCAGGTTGATATAAACCGTATCGTTCTCATCTGAACGCTCGGTGATCTTCTTGATCGCGGCTTTAAAATTATTAAATGTTGCCGCCCCTTTCTCGTACTTCCAGATCATACTGTCATTATACCCGTACCGGTTCCGCAGAAGTTGATCCATGACCTTCGAGTCGGGCCAAGGATCGCCCGGTGATTCAGGGTCGCCAGTGTTCAATAATATTGCAAAATAATTGTTTTGTTTGAACGGGTCTGTACCCCGGATCAATATCTCGAACCCGTCGCCCATGCTGTCGCCATCGGTATCACGAACCAATGGGTCGGTGCCATAAATATCCAATTCTTGTTTGTCGTTCAATAGATCATTATCTGTGTCATTATTGTCCGGGTGCAGGCCAAGATCATATTCTTCCAAATTGGATAACCCATCAATATCAAAGTCCAATGCACTGTCATTTGTCCGCGGGTCCAGACTATATTCGATCTCCCAGCCATCATGCATGGAATCCCTATCGGTATCTGCATTGTTCGGGTCTGTATCATTTAGATATTCCTCATAATTCGAATATGGATCATAATATTTGGTTGGCGTATTTATATTGTGCCATATACCATCGGAATCAATATCCTCGATACCATCCAGCGTACCATCTGCATCCGTATCATTTGTCAACGGGTCCAGGTTATTTACATTCTCCCAGCCGTCGGGCAGCAGGTCCGAATCGGTATCGGGGTTGAGTGGTATGGTTCCGATCTGGAATTCTTCGAGGTTGGTCAGGTCGTCCGAATCAGGGTCCTCATCACCATCTTTGCGTGTGGCGTTCAAACCATTGACGATTTCCCAGCCATCTGGTAACCCATCCAGGTCGGTATCGGGATTATTTGGGTCGGTTGAGTTGGAGAACTCTTGAGTATTGTTCAAATTATCATTATCAGGATCCAGCCCTGCGTCACGTATGTTCGTTGCATCCAGGCCATAGGCCCATTCCCAACCATCCGGAAGAGTATCGTTGTCGGTGTCGGGGTTGAGCGGGTTGGTGGAAAGGATATATTCGTTCAGATTGCTCAGCCCGTCAGAATCCGCATCATCCCAGGAATCGTTCGTTTTCGGGTCCAGGTCGTAATTAAGCTCCCAATTATCAGGTAAACCATCATTGTCCGTGTCGTTAGAGTACGGGTTCAGGTCATGAACGAATTCCATATAATTGGTCAAAAAATCATTATCATAATCCAATAAACCATCTATAGCCTCGGTTGGTTCTAATGAGTGTTCGATCTCCCACAGGTCGAAGATACCATCACCATCTGTATCTTTGTTGAACGGGTCGGTATGGTTGAGAAATTCCTGATAATTGGTTAGCCCGTCGTTATCATGGTCTAGACCGGAATCATCCTTACTCGGGTTCAGATCATTTGTGACCTCCCAACCGTCCGGAAGTTTATCAGAGTCTGTATCGGCGTTCCAGGGGTCTAACGAGTACATGTACTCGCGAAAATTTATCAGGTTATCGAGATCAAAATCACCATCACTATCGGTCTGATCCAACGGGTTCAGGTCATGGATGATCTCCCAATGGTCATCGATGCCATCACCATCGGTATCCTTATCAAGCGGATCGGTGCCGTTCATGAATTCTTGAAGGTTGGTAAGGTTATCTTTATCTTTGTCAAGAGCATGGTCGGATTCGTTCAATGGATCGAACGAATATTTGAGTTCCCACCGATCGTTCATACCGTCACCATCGGTATCCTCGTTATTCGGGTCAGTTCCGGAATTATATTCTGCAAAATTGGTTAATCCATCGTAATCCGGGTCCAGATCCTTGTCCGAACCGTTCAGGGCGTTCAGATCGTTTTCTATTTCCCAACAATCGGGCAGCAGATCCCAGTCCGTATCCCTGTTCGTCGGGTCTGTTCCATTCTCGAACTCTGCAAAATTGGTTAATGTATCATTATCGATATCAAGGTCCCTGTCACTGGCGTCGTTTGGGTTTAGATTATACTTGCGTTCCCAGTCGTTTGGCATACCATCGTTGTCAAGATCGGTATCGGGTTCATGGAACTCATCACTTAATAATAAGAACTGGATCCCATATATCTGGATCACGAGTAGTACCATCACGATAACCAAAATGATCTTGATCCTATTTCGGTTGGGCGACTTGATATTTTGACCATGTGCATGTGTTGTGGGTGTTGCTGTGGATGATCGATGTCTTTTTGGTACTTTCTTTGAATTGTTGACCTGGTTCGTTTTGGTGCCACTATCGAGCTCTTCAGTATCATTCATGATAATTCCTTAAAACATTATTCTCTCCAATATATATTTGTATTTCGATTTAAAAAGTTATTGGTGGCTTATTGGTAACAAATTAACTCAATGTGTTTTAAATAATTGCACTTTTGCGTTCGATTTGATTTGGATGTATGGTGGTGAACTGTAGTCGAGCTGAATTGATGCTGAATCGTAATCGAGCCGAGTTGATGCTGAACTGTAATCGAGATGAATTGATGCTGGATCGTAGTCGTGATGGGTTATTGATTGACAGTAGCCATGATGAGTTATTGATTGACAGTAGCCGTGATGAGTTACCGATTGACAGTAGCCATGATGAGTTACCGATTGACAGTAGCCGTGATGGGTTATTGATTGACAGATGCCTGGATGGATTAGCGATTGACAGATACCGGGATTAATTGTTGATTGACAGATGCCTGGATTCATTGTTGATTGACAGAAGCCGGTTTCTATTCAACATCAACACAACCTGGCTTCTGTTTAGCATCAACTAATCCTGGTTTCTGTTCAGCATCAAATGAACATGGCTACTGTTCAGTATAAACTCAGCAAATTATCAATCCAATATCATAATAACATGTTTGAAATAGAAAAAAGTGATTAGGAAACATTATTCGATAATAATCTTCAATTTCACATTACATTTAAAACTTAATGCTGGATGAATATGTTTAAAATACCGACAATTCTGCTCGCCGATGAGATCCTTGATAAGATCTACCACAAGGCTTCCAAGATCACGGAGAACAAAAATTACAAGAATAGACTAAAACGTAGAAGAGATAATGTTCTGGCTAAACTGGATTCTGTGACTGATACCTTGGATTCGACCATAGGTAAGTACATTACAGCGTTCCCGAGTTTTAACCAGCTGCCCAAGTTCCAGTTTGAATTGATCCATGTTATACTCGATGTTGATAAGATCCGAAAATCACTTGGCGCCATCGAATGGGCCCGTGGACAGGTGAACAAGTTAAAGAAAAAGATCTACCGTAAGGTTTCGAAGATCTATGACGAAAAGAAATATTCGAAGATAGAAGAGTTGCGGATCACATTTTATGGCAGAACCGCGTCAATAATTAACCAGGTTTCGGATGAACTGAAGTTCTTAAATCAAGCCAGAGACAAGATCAAAAAACTACCGGCCATCGATACCGAGACAAAAACCGTGGTGGTTGCCGGATTTCCCAATGTGGGTAAATCACTGCTGGTGAAAAATATCTCCACCGGTAAACCGCGCGTGGCAACTTACCCGTTCACAACTCAACAGCTTAATGTGGGACACCTGAATATTGGCCGTGAAAAGATCCAGATCATAGATACACCGGGCCTACTCGACAGAACCTTTGAGGAGAGAAATAATATCGAGCGCCAGGCGATCATGGCCTTGCAATATTTGGCCGACCTGATCATATTCATCCTGGACCCCTCCGAACACTGCGGATATCTATTAAGTGAACAGAAAAAATTATTGAACGAAACTCAAACCTTGTTTAAAAACATCACAATAATAACTATTGAAAATAAAATAGATATCAAGAGCACAAGTTCCGACAATTTACAGATCTCCGCCCAAACCGGCCAGGGGCTGGAGGAACTGATGGAAGTCGTTGAAATGTCTTTGAGATGACAGGATGTTCTATATGTCGCTGAGATGGCTGGATGCATAAATGAATTAACGAAAATAAATCACACATCCTGTAAATTAATCACAATGTAGAACATCCCAGTAGTTAATCGAAATATAGAACATTCCATTAATTAATTGAAATATAGAACATCCTAATAATGAATTGTTACGTCCAACATCCTAACAATTAATCGATACGTTAAACACCTTCCCATCTAAATCTGGTGAAAAATAATAATTATTTATTATGACTTATTTAATGATTATTTATACGAAAATATTTATAATGTTGGTTGGTATAAAGCATTTGGATAATTTAGATTGTTCTAAAATACCCTCAAATAATTTAACCCAGAACAGTATTCATCATAGTATTGAGGAGGGAGAAAATGATAAGAAAATATCTTGAACGTTTCAAAGCCTTTAAATGTTTAGTAATTGTAATTTTAATGATAAGCATGTCTGCGTTTGCAATAACTCAAAATGTAGATCCAAACAATTCATTAAATGCGGATAATGACCTTGTCATTGTTGAAAATGAGACGGACACATATGCAACCACCAGCACGTCAACTGCCGGATCACACTCTGATCAAAAGCCTTCAGACCAGGATGACGGAGAATATATTACCCAAAAACTTGAAGTAAAGAAAATAGAACCTGGCGAGATATTCGAGCAGTTCGGGATCTCATATAACAACCCGGATGATTATACATCTGGTATAGAAAGTAGTTCATCTGTTGAGCCGATCACGGTAAAGCATAGTGATAATCCATTCGAAATGGTGATCCCTGCGGAAAAAGGATTTTACGGCTCGCTTCCAGGTTCGGAAAGTTCTGATGATGATGATGATGATAGTACCCGTGGCAGCCGTGCTGATGCCGGTGACAATGCCGGAGACGCAACACTGATCAAAGAGGGTGGAAACTGGACTGGTGATGATGTACGCAGTACATATGATCCAAATAACCAAGAATACACTCTGGTAGACGAGGATTGGTTTTATATACGAGTCCAGGAAAAGGGCAACCTTGAAACCGAATATATCGAGATAAAGATCAATAATTCTGCAGAGGCACATGCAACGGACCCAAGAATGTTATTTTGTAGTATATATGACCCAATTTCAATTATTTTAACCCAATCAACATATGGGATCGCGGGGGATAATCTGGATAAGAATCTCCAGTCAGATGACGATTCCGGGATGTCCATATCATTTTTGGATCTGGAGATATTTTCCCCGCAGGAGAATGGAACATTAAATGCCGCACCACCCATTTCCGGCATATTCTTTATCCGAATTTATTGTATTTCACGTGGTTACACCGTTAATTACAATATAACTTCCATTACAAAGACAACGATCAAACCAGTGGTTCCACCACATGATATGAATAATTATCCTGAGAATTCCACGGTTATTATATCAGAGAACACGATCCAGAGCACAATTTTGCAGCATAAGGACCATTGGGACTGGTATGATATTTCGGGATATATTGATCCTCAAGGAGAGACCTGGCCCAATAAAATATCATATGATGTTGACATCACACGCGAGACCATGCAGGCCAATAGTTTCTATTCCTGGACAGAGATCTGGGTATTATATGATCGTGCCGATGGCAATAACTTATATTTAAATGGAGGAACCATGGATGAAGGTGGTTCACCAAGCATAACCACGTCAGGTGGTTCACCCACAGAACCTGTTCTAAATGATCTCGAGATGACGGGGGCGCATGCATGGATCGGCCTTCGAGTTTATTCAATAGGAATTAACTCTGGCCAAATGTTCCCACAAAGATATGATGGTTCAGTGGATTATACTCTGGATTTCGATGTGGAATTACAAAATGACAAGCCATATCTAAACAACCTAAAGATCGAGCCTGAACAATCCGTTTATTATACATATGACGAAATAACATTCAAAGTCAAATACCTTGACCAAGACAATAATATACCTTCGTTCGTTAATCTGACCATTGATGGTTTTGATTATGCTATGATAGGTTCAGGGTCGGACTATACAACTGGAGTAACCTATCAGTTCTCGATCTTGTGTTCAGAGCTGGATGATAGTTATTATCCTCACACGTTCTATTTTTCTGCCAACGACGGTCTTGAGGAAGTGTCCATGGCGTTATCGTCTCCAAATGATGAATTCAAAGTGATCGAAGACCAGACCCCGGAAATATGGGACACCGCACCCAATAGATTAACTTTCGATGAAGATGGGGAAATTACTATCATGGAGTTGTCACAAGTGTTTAAAGATGTTGACCCATCTGATGGTATGGCATATTCGATCAAAATGGGCACTAATTTTGGCCAGAAATTTGAAAGCTCCAGGCTCGAGGTGTTCATCTATCAGAAAACCAATTTGAAATTCCAATTGAAATCTGATGAGCATGGTTCCGATGAGATCGTATTACGGGCTGAAGAAACCTTGATGCGCGGTGGTGACACATACAAATTTACAAATACATACAAGATCAACATCACCATTAATTCAGAGGAGGATCTACCATTGCTGGAGGGAATTACGGACAGACAGGGTTCACAAGGTGTGCCCATCTATTTCCCGATTAGGGCATCTGACCCAGATATATCTACCGATAATGATGAGTTATCATTTTCGACCAACCGTTCTGATGGTTTAGGCCCCGATGACCTGGATGGATTCAAGGTGATACCTGATCAATACGATACTACAAAAGCCAATATCTCTTTTACACCGAGCAATGAGCATGTGGGTAAATTATATGTGCGTATCACGGTAACCGACAAAGATCAATTACAGGACACGCAAAATATGGTGATCGAGATCTTGAACGTGAATGATCCACCCGAGATCATCGGGATCACAAAGGCTGGAAAAACCAATGATGTGATGTCAGATGATTCAATTCATGAAATATCGGCTATCGAGGATCAATGGTTCAATATTACGGTTAATGTATATGACCCGGATATCGCCATCGGCCAGAACAATGATATTACATTTAGAATAATCAACTTCACCTTTAATAATACGGTCAACCTGGAATTTGCCGGTGGCAACGAACTTACCGCAAAGATCAGCGTTCTACCCCTGAACTCTGATGTTGGGATCAATTATATCAATTTCAGTGTCCACGACGGCAAGGGCGGCTCTGACGAACTGACACTAAAGATCGATGTAAAGAATGTGAATGATCGGCCAAAGATACCAAAGATCATTAAACCAAAAGAACGATTATTTTCGATAGTTGACTCGGTATCATTCGAGTGTATCGGCGATGATGAGGATCTGTATATTCCAGATTCGAAAGAGACTCTTTCAATTACATGGTATCTGAATGACAAGAAACTTAAAACCGAGGGAAATAGAATTACTTTATATTTCCCTGAACCATTCTTACCTAACGATGATACTGAAATTGAAGAGGGTAATTATACCATTAAAGTAATTGTAGTGGATGCCGATGGTGAGATGGTCAGCGACCAGATAGACATCATGTTATTGGCCGATTTTGACCATGATAATTTGCCCGATATTTGGGAGGAGCGATATGATCTCGACCCACACGATCGAGATGATGCGTTTATGGACTCGGATAACGATGATGTAAAAAATATAGATGAATATGAAGGCGGTTCTGACCCGCGCAACCCGGATAGCACGCCTGGCGGTAAATCGTCAACTTCGACTGGTGATAGCAGTTGGGCAATTTATGTTGCAATTGTGGTGGTTGTGATAATCGTACTCCTACTATTATTCATGTTCATCAGTAAACAAAGGCGCGAGAAAGATGAACTACAAGATCTGGACCATTTGGCTTACCCCACCGAGGAGGGGTCCGATATGGGTTTGGGTAAACCACCTTCAAAATCCAACTTGCCCTCAGATGCAGGTGCAGGCCCTGTTCCTGGTCCTGGCATGGGCATGGGTCCGGGTGGTATGGGTATGGTACCGCCGATGGGTGCAGGTTTAGGTCCTGCTCCAGGGCCGGGCATGCAGCCTAACCCTGCCATGATGCAGCAGATGCGTGCCATGCAAATGCAGCGGTTCATGCAGATGCAGATGATGAAAAAACAACAACAGGGTCAAGGTCAAGGGCAGCAACCACAAAGATCACAATCAATGCAACAGGCCAAGGGCATAGGTGCGGGTACGGGTATGGGTCAAGGCAACGAACTTGAACTAACCGGTCCCGAACTAACACCCAAGTTACCAGCCAGAACCGAGGGACGAACTTCCTCAATTGATCCTTCCTCGAATGATGATGCAAGTGAACAAGTTAGTGAGCAAAATAATAACATGAAGTGCCCCAACTGCGGCATTTCGGTTCAATCAGGCTGGTTCTTATGTCCGGGGTGCAAGAGCCCGTTAAACTAATAAAAAATGCTATGCAAAACGAAATGATAATTAACGCATTTTTTTATAAAGAGATAAATCCGAAGTATGAAATTCGAATCTCTAAACAAATCCGAAATAAGAATGTCTCAAACTAGTTTTTCCTGCTGATGTTTGGAATTTAGGAATTAATATTTGTTTAGGGGGTTGGAATTCCATATTAATTATTACTTAATAAAAGGAATTCCAAGCTTCAAGAAAAATAGTGCAAACTCAATAATAAATCCTATTTTTGTGTGAAATTAGAGCTTCGGATTTAGAATTTTCTTTCATTATAATATATATAGTAAGCAAGAGTCCCAAAATTTAAATTCCAGTAAAATATTGGGGATATTATGAGTAGATTTAGGGTTCGATCTATCAAATATTGTTCCATTATCCTATGTTTGTTTTTATTGCTGCCTTTGAATAATTTATGTTCCTCAACATCCACACCAGAACCCTCATTAGTAACAACCGAGTCATCGGGCTCTAGCTCTAGTGGAACTGGACCCAGGTCTAGGTCCAGGTCACCAGCCTCGGAATCTGAACCGAACGATGACACGGCCAGTGCTGTTAATAACAATAATAAATTAACAAACGATATGGATATGTCCGGACAATTAACATATTCCACCGATGAGACCGATTTCTTTTATCTTGACCTGACCGGCGGCGGCCAGAACACGATAGATCGTGTGAACATTACACCATCATTCACCAATTTGAGCCACATTGATAATAAGTCTGTTGCAATAAAGCTCAAGGCCTACACAGTTTATGACGGTGAGCAGTATTTACTTGATTATAAGGTGCTGGGTACCAAACAGGCGAAGATCAATGAATCCACGATACCAACCGCCAATACCACTTCTTTGATCTTCAATGCTGACCGGACAGGCAGGTATTACCTGAATGTAAGTGCATTTTACATAATCGATTCGATAACCAGCAAGGTCATTGACCCGGAAGCAATTATTAATTATACGCTCCATGTGACTATTACAGGTATCACTAATCCGGATAATAATAATGACCAAAAAAATGGTACCGCATTGACCGGTACTGTTTCGGGTAATACCATTTCACAAGCCGATGACCACTGGGACTGGTATACAATTACATCCATGACCCGTGCTCGGAATATCGATATCAATGTAAGTATAAAGATCAAAGATGCAGATAGGACGAAAGAGGGAAACCATTATGTAAAAATGCTGGCAGTTTTGAAATATTACGATCTTAACAAATGTTTGGATTTGGAAGATTTTAATTCTGGCGACTGGAAAGAGAAATATGGTCCGAACCCTATCAAATTATCCTTCAACGCGACATTTGATAAAGCATACCTGGGTATCCAAAGTCAAGAGTATTTTTACAATATGGATGACGGTTGGGTGCCCAATTCCATGGATTGCGGTGCGAGCACGGTTACATATGATATCACAAAATTTACCCAGACTCTGGTAAACAATCCACCAATACTATATTCTTGGAATGCCACGCCAACCATTGGAAACATCAAAGACTCCTATTATTTCGAGGTGACATACACAGATGTGGACAATGACCCGCCACAGTTTGTAAATGTCACCATTAATGATATGAATTATACCATGACTCAAAGCACCATACCAACCAACGATGGAGATTATGCTAATGGCGAGGTGTTTGACATCACAATACCAGGGTCGAGTTTCACAGGTATACCCCACGATAATTATGCAAAGCTGGATTTTTATTTCTATACGCGCGATTATTTCCCCGAGCTTTCCAAACCGCTCCAGGAGGTTACGTTCGATCCCGAATCTTATTTCAGAGTGATCGATAACCAGCGTCCGGTGGTTAAAGCCAACCTGCCGAACCTTTGGTTAATTCCCGAGGATCATCGGTCCAAATATATCAATTTATACGATATCTTCAACGATCCGGACAAAAATAAATACCCTGGTGAACTTGTGTTCCAGGTGTTGAGTGAAGTGGGTATTTACGGTTGGACCAATATAACAAGCTCGGAAATACTTATCGCCGAAGTTTTAGAAAACGATACACTCCGGATCAAACCGAAACTTGACCAGTTTGGTATGGATATTATTAATTTACGTGCATTTGACAGTGAGGGCGAGGGGACAGCGGTCTATTTTGATCTGAAAGTGAACATTACACCAATAAACGACCCGCCAGTGTTGATAAGACCCATCGATTATACAGATCTTGCCGCCATGCATGAGGACCATTTTGTGAACATCACCTTTGAGGCAACCGATGCAACCGATAAATACTGTGATCCGATATATTACTCAACCGATATTCTTGAAAAGATCCCATTGCTCGGTGCGGACCCCGAGAAATATCAATTCCAATTTTCCGGGGCAACAGGCAACCTTTCCTTTCTACCCGATAACGATCTGGTGGGCGAACATGAGGTAAATATTACAGCCACAGATGAAGGAACGATCGCACCTGTTGGATTATCCACCACGAAAGAGTTTAAGCTGCACATATTGAATGTTAACGATGCGCCTATTGCTAGGATCACAAAACCAAAAAATAATGCAAAATTCAATACAAGCTCGCCGATCAATGTCAGTGGTGAGAACAGTACCGATGATGATATTAGATATGGTGACATAATAGAATATTATTGGTATTTAGATAGTGAAGATAATTTAAAGGCTTACCGTAAAGAACCAACTGTTGAACTCGAACCGATCAAGAAGTCGGGAAAACATTCCTTGATCCTAATCGTGAAGGATAGTTCTGAAAAAGTGGGTAGGACTAATATCACAATATGGGTGATCAGTCTTGTTGGAGACCTGCCGGGTGGTGAGGACACCGATGAGGATGGCATGCCCGATTGGTATGAGGTCAAATTCGATCTGGACATGGAAGTTAACGATTCTGCAGCAGACCCTGATAATGACACTTATACCAATCTTCAGGAATATCTGGGCAAAGACGGTGTACCCGGCGGCAATGATTCGTCCGACCCAAATGACCTACTTTCATATCCAGGTGATATTGATGCCGATGAACTACCTGATTGGTGGGAGTACAAGTATTTTTTATCCTTGTCCCACGGAAAGGATGGCGACCCCGATGGTGACAAGTATTCAAATTACAAGGAATTCTTGGGTCCTGATGGTGTACCCGGTGGTGATGACTCGTCGAACCCGTTAGATTTTAATTCTGTCCCGGTTTCAACCAAGAGCAAGCCGAGCAGTGAAGATGATACATCAGGTATCATGTTGATCGCAGGATCGATCATTGTCGTAATAGTAATATTACTTCTTCTCGGGTTCATAGTTATGAGAAACCAAAAGAAAAAAGCAGAAGAGGATAAACAGAGCGGTGAGAAAAAGCCATTGTATACGCCCGCCCCCATGCCCGGTTTGCCACCGATGCATATGCGCATGCACATGCGTATGCCTCCACCAAGTCCAGGCACCGTCGTAGTACCACCACCCGGCGGGTTGCCTTTGCCTATGCCTGCCCCTGCCCCTATGCAGATGCAAATGCAGCGGCAAGTGCAAGTGCAAGTGCAAGCACCGCCGCAAACGCAACCTCCACAACAACAATTAGGCTTACCGCCGGCTGGACAAGTTCTGAAGACGAAGAAATAATCGATGCTAATTTTTTGTACATTTGAAATTTTCTGCTTAGATATTTGTTTATGAATTGTAAGTAGATTATTTACAAACTCTAAATCCTAATTCCGAAATCCTAAACAAATTCAAAAATCCAAATCCCAATTAAAAGGTTTGAATAATTATGATTTGTAATTTGTTTAGGGTTTAGATATTCGAATTTCGTATTTAGTAAAATTTGGATTAAGGATAGATTCACTATCCATAATCCCATAACTGTACGAAAAATTGGAGAAGAGACTTTAATAATTAATTATTGTATAAGGCACCGAAATAACATTATTATATCTCGATGTAATTTAACAAAAAAATTCAACAAATTAGGGGGCAGTTAAATCTGGATAGGCATAGATGACACCGATTCGAAGAGTTCGGGCTGTACCACATATCTTGCATTGGAAATCATTTCCGAATTTTCGGAGTATAACATGCTCGGTCACCCGTGCCTGGTCAGGTTGAACCCGAATATACCATGGAAGACACGCGGGAACGGCGCGGTGTGTATACAACTTCAACTTGGAGAAACTTCTTCCGGCAATAAGGATAGCTCGGAGCTTATATCGGCAGCAGAACGTGTGGAGCAGATAATTTCTGCAAAAGCCGCTCTTGAAGACCCGACCACTAATCCTGGTCTAATGATAATCGATGACCAGGGTCTGCCGTTAGACCTATACTGGTCAGCGGTTCGTGAGATCCTGGATCTGGAAAATGTTAAAGCCCTACTTGATGAAACCGATGCAATATACAGAGGGTTCAAGAACTGCCGCGGTATCATCGGCGCAGCTGCAGCAGTGGCCTGGGGTTCGAATGTTATGAATAATCAAATTCAGACTCAACTTAAAACGCCTTTGGACCATACCTTTGAATTAATTGCCTATCGCAGAGAAGGATCTTGGGGAACAACACGTGAGGTCGATTTGGAAGCCGTGCTCGAGCTGGATCGCAGATTTCCATCGACCTTCAATAATTACGATCACGAGGAGAAACATGCGGCAATAACGCCCAACTCACCTTGTCCGGTACTGTTTGGTATCCGTGGTGATGATGTGGGTGAGCTTTATGATGCAGTTAAGTTTTTAGCGCCAAATTCAGAACCCATTGATAAATGGCTGGTGTTTAATACAAACCAGGGTACAGATGATCATTTACAGAAAAGATCACTCTCCGAGATCAGGCCAAATATATCGGTAATTACCGAGGGTAATGTAATTAGTAAGCCAAGAACGATCGAAGGCGGGCATGTGATCTTCACCATGGCGGAGCCGCAGCAGTCTAACCAGTTTAACCAGTCTAACCAGCCGGGATCTGCAAAAATAGACTGTGCCGCCTACGAACCCACCAAGAGTTTTAGAAGGCTGGTGCAAAAGGTCTGCCCCGGTGATCGAATAAAGGTATATGGTGGTGTGCGAGAAGTGCCGTTTACGATCAATATCGAGAAACTGGAGATCTTGAAATTAACCGAATTGTTTGAAAAAGTGAGTAACCCCAAATGTACGAACTGCGGTAAAAATATGAAATCCATTGGTATGGGTAAAGGCTACCGATGTAGAATGTGCGGCACCAAAGTACCTGAGGGGTCCGCAGCGCAAAAACGTATTGAACGTGAATTAACCGAGGGGATTTATGAGGTGCCCGTGGGTGCGCGACGGCATTTGAGCAAACCGTTGAAGCGAATGGATAAAAAAATGCTTTGTAAAACAATTGATAAATAACGCATTTTTTTATTAATTCAGATACCGTTAAACGAAAGCGTATTACGGTTTCGAACGTAAACTTTTTGACGGTTACTTGCGCTGGCTTACCCCTCGCAAAAAGTTTTACGATCATCCCAAAACTCGGGGATAAGCCTGCTCAGTTACCGTTAGCCGAAACCGTCTGCCGATACACGATAGTATTCTTCGAATACAATCGAGGTCTTAGAATTCAGCATTACTTATAAAATCGAGAATTCTAACACCAAGATAAAACTCTTCAAGTTTAATCTATACCTCAAAATTCGTTCATATATTTAAGTTATGAATTTTGACGTCGAGCATCGAAACCGTTTAACGAAAATGCTATCCTATCAATATATTATCTAAAGACCTAATCGACTGGTAACATTGAAATTCCAATAGATATCATAAAAAAATATTTTCATCATGATCGAAAGAAATGCCAAAGCTATAATCCACAGAAACTATCCAACCTGGTTTGGAACAGGTAATTCTTAAGAATTGCACTTTGCCGGATCCATCTTTGAGGTGATATCGATAAAATATTTTTGATATGCTCGAAAGCCTCTTTTACCGTGTTGAATTTTGCAGGTTCGTTTCTCAAAGATCTTCTGACATTTTCTCGCACATTCCAAACACCCACCGGCAGTATATATCCCGGGTGTGCCTCGCGTAGGATCACCACCGCCGCCTGACGGCGCTCGGCATTCAATCTCTCATTCACTGCCAGGCGTGCCGCATAATAACAGCCGCCGATCTCGGCATAAGTGGTTCTACCTTTGTACCCCTCATGCGAGCCCATTATAGATATTCTCAATCCGTCCGGGTTCCAGGCGGTCTTCGGATACCATGCCTCGATCAGTTCGTAGCTCCACTGCGACGGCATCATTAGAATTACCCAACGGTTATCAAGATGTACATGCTCATATACCCTGACCTCGTTGATCCACGGAAATTGTTTTGTGAACCCCATCAGATGGTCACCCAATGTGGAGTCCACAGCTGTGATGCTCCACCTGGTTGGCACGAACTTACGTTTTTCTTCCAAACCAAATGCACCCACGCTGAACGCCTTTTGCAGCTTGGAGACCATAACGCCGTTTTTGAACAGGCCGACCACCGCATTTCGAGCCTTTAGATCGGTATCATAGAACGCCTTTTCCAGACGGTTATCCATTTTAATGTTATCCACATTAAAACTTTTCAGTGGTGCCGACGGCCCATGTGGCTGCTCGACATCGTTAAGAGCTATTTGCCCGGATGGGATCTTGGAAAATTCTACTTCAACTTCGGGCGACCTCGCTGCAAGAGCAAGTTCACGTGTCAACTCCACTATCTTATTGGAACTCTCCACATCTGTAATGTGAACCGGCAGTTTACCACGTACAAGATTTGACCTGAACTCCACTAACTGATGAATATCGATCTCACCCCAGGTCTCGGGGGTGTCCATGTATGCAGTATCACCGTGCACGGGCGGCACCATGGGGCCGATGCTGATCTTGGGATAACCGATCCTGCCGATGAACACGCTTGGGGGCGAGGCGCCGTCCAGCTTGGTGGAATTGATCAAGGACTCTGTTTTCATCTTGGAGTACTGTTTCACCACGATGGGGCAGCGGTCTTTGCCGCATAAATATTTTACACCACGGCATAATATACAGCGCGCATTATCCAGATCATTTTGCCTGGGTCGGTCCCAGATATTTTTCATAGCGCTTATTACTTTACCGTCTTCTTTTTGATAATAATACCGTTTATTCTTCTTACCCAGCAACCGTCCCGGCATAAATCTCGATTGTGTATTGTTGTTGGCAATTAAACAGTTTTCGATGAGGGGTGGCTGGATGTATTGTCGTAGGATTTTCTATTTCTTACGCAGAACGTATGATAAGATGATGATTGGTGGTGATACATGAAATGATGCTGTTTTGATAGGGGAATTGTAAATTGTAAATTGGAAATTTTGAAATTAAGCTCCAACTCCACAAACTCACAAACTCACAAACTCACACACTCTTACTAGTTACCAGTTGCTAGTTGCTAGTTGCTAGTGTGATAAATTTGCTCTGACAACTGAAAACTAAAAACTGAAAACTTTTTTAACCATGAAGTAATAAATATAAGAATCGAAAAATTTCCTCAAAGATATTTAATCAGGAAACTTTTCTGCCAGAAAATTGATTTTATTGATATTTATTTAAATCATCAATTTTCTGCTCCCGTAACTCTTACACTCACACACTCACACACTCACATACTCACACACTATCCATCAACTGATTATTTTCGTTCCCTTCTACGTTTTCTCTGCATATACTGAACAAGCACCAATAATAATACCATTAAGATGGGTACAAAGAGTGTCTGAAATTCCGGAATGCACATCAGATTGACCTTGCCCGCATCATCATTGTCCGGATCAGGTGTTGTATCGTCGAAATGTGGCGAGCCCGCTACGACTTCATCATAGCCATCATTGTTCATATCGCCGCCCCGCGACACCGACCAGCCGAAGTGTGAGCTCGCCTGTGTGCCTTTATTGAACCAGTCATCGGTATTGTCGATCCCCGAACCGCCCTCGAATATATATGTTGCACCAACATTCAAAGTTGCGCCATCATCGTAATTCGGTGCACCAACGATGACCTCGGGGTCGCCGTCGGAATCAACATCACCTGCGTACGAGACCGAGAATCCGAACTTATCGCCCGTGTTCTCGCCGGTGAGTGTAACATCAGCGGTGGCATCCATGGTGCTGCCGCCGTAGTAGATGTATGCACGACCTTTGCTGCTGCTGTACCCAGGCGCACCAACGATCACATCGTCGTATGTGCTATCTGCATTGATATCGCTTGCATTGGCAACCGACCAGCCGAAATTATCACCGGCGGACACGCCAGTGAAATTAATGGAACCTGAGGTGCCGTAATATAGATATGCCTTGCCAGCGTCTGCACCACCTGCGTCATTGTAAGGAGCGCCGATGAGCACATCGTCGTTGCCATCATTATCCACATCACCAGCATTGGAAACACTAAAGCCGAACTTGTCGCTACAGTTCTCGCCTGAGAATGTTTTGTCCGCGCTGCCGGCTGCAGTGGGAATCGATCCGTCGCCGTAGAATATGTAAGCCCTTCCTCCGATATCTTCTTCTTCTTCATTGAATGTGATGAAGTCAAAGGTCATGGATAGAAATTGTGCGGCGATATAATCACCACTTCTGGCTTTGTTGCCAGAAATTCTGAACTCATCAATATACCCATTAAGCCAATCGTCTGTCCAGCCACCTAATTCAGCTATTGTTAAAGATCCACCTGCATAATCTATTGCTGTAGAATAATCATCAGTTCCACCCAAAGCACCATTAACATAGATCTTTACTTCTGTTGTTCCGCCAGCATCCTTATCATAGGTGCCCACAATATAATTCCAAACATCAGGATCTATTGTTGCTGTTGCAACATTACCAGCATAAGCACCAACATAGAAATGTATAGCCGTATTGCTATTGAAAAATATGCCGTATCCATCGGCCCAATCACCATTGTTTGCAAATCCACCTACTGCTGAATATTGATCTTCTGTCTCGTCATTGCTTTTGACCCAGGTTGAAACGGTTATGGCATCGGTCGGCTGTAAAGTTAAATCTGACCCACAATTGATATCATCAGTATCTGTATTAAACTGATCGGCACCATCGATGACACCATTTGCATCCTGCACTGCTCCGTTATTTGACCCGTCATTATCGTTGCTTGTTGAATCGGAATGCGTTCCCGTTGTTTCATCCAAGTGCTGGACCATTTTGTAGTAATGATCCCAAACACCATTGGCATTCTCTCCGGAGCTTGCACTTGAATTACCGTAATACATATGGATATAATCTGTGGCCGAGCTGCCGGTAATGCTGGTCACGTTCACCCAGACATAGCTGTATCCGGATGTGTCCCATTCCTCGATCTCATAGTTTAACACTGTAGAGCCATCCGCATCAATGAACCGCAGGTCCGAACCATCGGATTTCGCTTTTGAGTAATTGAAATTTGACGCACTCAGGTTCACGAGTACAGGAAAATTCGTCAGGGTTTCGGATTGGTCACTATTGTCGAAGGTCAGGTTCTTGCGATATGACCAGGAACTATTCCACCAATCAGCCACTGCTGAGTTATAATCAGGAGCTCCGACAATAATGTCGTTATTTCCGCTATTATCAAAATCACCTGCTCCTGATACAGCATGCCCGAAACGATCCCCGCTACTTTCACCGGTAATTGTAACACTTGCATCCGATGCGGTGTAAGTTGCGCTCCAGGATGATCGACCATAGTAAATGTAAGCCTTACCTTCATCTCCAGCATCCGGTGCACCAATGATAATGTCATCGATGCTGTCACCGGAAACATCGCCTGTGTCGCTGACGCTCCAACCGAAGTGATCATTTGTCTCAGCCCCGGTGATTGTTACATTGGCATTGGCGGCATTGATATTGGTAGAATCAATACCTGAGTATCCAAAGAATATGTAAGCAGCACCTTGATCTGTAGTACCAGCTCCTCCTTGGCTTTCAGATCCGAATGATACAAAGCTATTGTTCATGGATAGATATTGTGCGGCGATCCAGTCGGCACTTCTTGCAACATCTGATACCCTAATTTCATCTAGTACTCCAGTATATTCTTGAGTTATTTCTAAATTAGCTCGTTGTCTTGCTCCAAAGATTAAATTTGCAGCTGTACTTGTATAAGTGCTAGATATATCAGGACCTATTAAATCTAAATCAACATAAGTTATTTTATGAGTTCCATTCCAAGTTCCTGTATAATGATACCACTGACTTCCATTAACAGTATAAGATGTTTCAGTTCCAGCAACACCATCAACCCTAAATTCTACGTGTTGAGCATCATCATAAGCCAGTTGAATTGAATAAGCATTATCAGCGTCATTTCTTTCACTAACCATTTTTGCCCAATCAACTTGAGTACCACTAAAACCCCACATACTAATTGTCAATTCACTAAAATCAGGGAAGTTACCAGCTATGATATAATCCTCATCCCCATCAAAATTATATCCACCACCTATTCTTCCAGCAGTATCTTGTCCAGTTCCCGCATAAGTGGCATCATAATTATTTGTTGAATCAACAACTGTACCACTTGATTCGCTTAAATGATAAACTGCTAAATAATTATCATCCCAAACCCCTGTTGGATTCTCTCCGGAGCTTGCACCCGAATTGTCATAATACATCCAGATATGATCAGTGTCCGAGCTGCCGGTAATTCCTGTCACATTCACCCAGACATAGCTGTATCCTGATGAATCCCAATCCTCGATCTCATAATTTAACACGGTGGTGTTATCGGCATCAATGAACCTTAGATCGGTCCCATCGACCTTGGCCTTGGCATAATCGAAGTTCGCCGAGCTCAGGTTGATAAGTACCGGAAAATTCGTAAGGGTCTCGGTCTGATCGCTGTTGTCGAATGTCAGGTTCATACGATAGGACCAATCTGTATCCCACCAAGCCGCCTCCACGGCCCCCCCAGTACTATCGTTATACGGCGCGCCGACAATGATATCGCTGAAGCCATCATTATTCACATCACCGGCATAGGATACGTTCCAGCCGAACTTATCGCCCGAAGCCTTACCAACACCGGTCACCAGGTCCACCAACGAGTTGCCGCTGGCGCGTGTCCCGTTGGTCAAACCAAGATCTGCCGCTGGCGAGTTTGAGTTACCATTATTGGTCATTGGTTCTGAATTATCCTTTGAATTTCCGTTCCAATCGGACATGAGTAAGTATGCATCAAAACCCAATGAACTATTATAATTATAACTCTCATCGGGCATCTGAAAGCTGGTCTCCAGGCGCGATGTATCTATAGCAGCCGGCACGGGCTCGACAAATTCCCAGGACCAACCGAGTTGCCTATTATATTTGTAATAATTCTTACTTAGTAAAATATTATTTTTACCAGTTATTTGTATTCTATACTCGGCCCCGAACGGCAACCATTCGGGCCGATAGCCGGTGAACGGGTTGCGATCCAGATCCAAAAATATATGTACTACATCCTCGCCAAGACGCTCCGGTAACTGCAGCTCTTTGGGCAGCTCGGTGGTGATATACGGGTTGCGATCATCCAGATCCACATAATTCGGGCAGTCATCGCCATCAATGTCATCATCTATAGAATCCTCGATTCCATCATTATCGAAGTCCTCTTCAAACCCGGGTTCATCGGAATCGGGGATTCCATCGGAATCAGAATCAATTTTGACAGGCCCATCTGACTTCTGTGGGTCGTGTAAAAATAGTGAATTGACCGGAATTGCGGTTCCACCCATCATTTCACCCTGTACCGAGGTGTAAAAATAAACTGTGTCGTTCCGGAGTAAATATCGAGAATTTTGAATATTTACATTTTCGTTTTGTACTGGTTCAGGATCAATATCGATTTTTGGCTCTACTCTTAACCAATCTCCGAATGCACCGTCAATGGTGATATCCTCGGGCGGCTGGATCAAATAACACTTCTTGTAACCATCATTTTCTATTGAAGTAATGCCGGATGATACCTGCACATCAATGAGCGACATGCCGAAAGAAAGACCGGGTTCTGCATTATTATTCAGTTCCCCGGTAACTTTAAAAGTTCTCTCCTCATCCTTTAATAGTTCTATCGGCGGATTGATTTCAAAGGTAATTATCCTTTCTTGAACGTTTGTATCACCCCCTGGAATCACTATCTGATAGTCTCCATAGGCTATATTATTATCAATATCCATCATCGTGATCTTACTTATGTCATCGATCTGTGCCGAGCCTTCAAAGGTGAAGGAAAAACCCTCAATGGTCATGTCGTCATTGACTGCGCACAACTTCAGATTCATGATATCAAATGTGTTCTGATCCGGCACGATCACATCACTTAATGTGATATATGATCTTATGCTTAATGTACCCGCACCAGGGTTTACCGTGGTATCGGAATGATCAATCGAACCCAGATTGTCCATCATCCGGAAATGTATGTTAATATCTTTATCTATATTCCCACCTGTTGGTCTTATCTGAATTTTAGCTTCCAGTGATCTACTATCACATTTTGCATTTATATTGCGTGAATACTCCCAGCCGTTCCAATCACATTGAGACCTGAGCGGGTCGAATTTGTACGAGCTTGCTTTTTTAATATTGTTGTTGTATCCTGAGACCTCCAGCATTTCCTCAGTGCCCAGGCCAGAAATCTGATACCCGGTTGAATCATCGTTATCATGATCAATAAATATGAACGCTCTATCGGCTCCATGCTTAGTTAATGTTGAGGTTTCCGTGCCATTAAAGATCTCACCTTTCACATCCATATAGAAAAAAATATCATCATTTTCAATAATGGCGCTGTAATATTCTATATCCACATTGGGATTCTCCACCATATCTAGGTCACGAAACATTGTTTGACCCGACCAATCTGCGAAGTTACCATCTACGGACAGTGATTCTTCAATAGGTATTTCAAATAAAAATAGAGCTATTGGTAATAAAAAGATAATTGAAGCGATCATTAATGATGCAACTTTTTGTTGGCGGCTTCGTAACCTGAGAATATTGATCGAACGATTTTTTTTATTGAAGAATTTTAAACCTGTTCCGTTTGTTAAACCATTACCATTCGTGAGCCCATTACCATTGGTAAGGCCGTTACCGTTTGTGAGGCCGTTGCCGTTTGTGAGACCTCTACCGTTTGTGAGTCCGTTGCCGTTCGTCAGGCCGTAACCGATCGAGAGACCATTGCCGTTCGTCAAACCTGTACCATAACCCAATGCATTTTGTTGAACACCGGTCTTTGGACTTATACCGTTCGTGAGACCGCGGTGTAACCGGCCTGTTATTGGACCGTTATCAGTTACCTTGCCTTTCCGACCCAGACCATTTACCAGACCATTTACCAGACCATTGCCATTTATCAACCCTCTTGGATTGACCAGACCTTGATGTTTACCTTTACCCTTACCCAAACCCAAACCGGCACTATTTACTAAACCGCTACCATTTACCAACCCTCTTGGATTGACCAGACCTTGAAGGTTATCCTTGCCCTTACTCTTACCCTTACCCTTACCAAAACCCAAACTGGCAAAATTTACTAAACCATTACCATTTACCAACCCTCTCGGATTGGCCAGACCTTTTCGAACTTCCCCCGGACCACCGTGATGTTGTTGTGTTATCTCAAGATCGGGTTTTGATGATATTGATGATGATTCTTTGGGTTGTTTGACCTTGTGCGACAGCGAGGTGCTAATATTTGGTTTTGTTTGTTTTGTTTGTTTTGGTTGAAAATCGGAAATATCGGCCCACTGTTCCTTCAATTTTGAGATCATTTCGGGATTGGGTTTTGCCGATAGATCCGGTTTGTTCTTTTCATCCCTAAGATCTTTAAAATCCCTGCCCACGCCACCTTTAACGGGAGGTTTATTTTTCCTGAATTCAAGAATCGCCTCAACCATCTTTTCTTTTGGCCAGTATAAATGAAACTTGATGCCTTTGTCCAATGCCAATCCGATCAGAGCAGGTCTGGACATTGATGATAAATCTTTTTTAACTTGACCCATTAATAATCATCTCTAATTTTCAACCTATTCCAAAAACATGTTGAATCTTTGATAATTCCAATCTTATAGTATCATTTAAAAAAAATCTTATATATACATTCTGTAAAAGAAAGTATATCATTTCTATAATGATTTTTGTTCATATCTATTGAGGTTTTTACATATGTATTTTGTATCATTATGAAAACATATCAGCAGATTTACCGGCAAGGATATAATCAAAGTGTTTTAATTTGAAACCGTAAAAATAGCTTATAAAAACTGAAGAACTAAGAAGAAATGGTGAAAACATATCAAAAATATATGAAAATATCCAAAGCAAAAGAAAAGTTAAAAGCTAAACTAGAACAATTTGTTGCCACAAATTATTCTTGAGCTAAGAATTCTTATAATAAATAACACTGAGTAAAGAATTCTTACCCAGGCAAAAGGTAAAAGTCAAAAGTGATCGGAACTTTTAACTTTTAAGATTTAACTTTTGAACCTAAATATGAATATGCATTACCGAAATGGATGTATGCTTTGCCAGCGTCGGTTCCGCTATCGTCGTTGTAAGGGGCGCCAATGATAACATCGTTGTAACCGTCGTTATTCACATCACCAGCATCGGAAACCGAAAAACCTAACTTGTCACCCCCAGTCTCAGCTGTTACTGTGTAATCCGCGCTGCCTGCTGCCGTGGGTATGGAGCCATCGCCATAGAATACGTAGGCCCGGCCAGTATCAGAGCTGTAATCCGGTGCACCGACAATGATTTCGTTATAATCACTGTTATCAAAATCTCCGGCACCCGAGACAGAATGCCCAAACCGGTCACCAGTATTCTCACCGGTTAATGTAACGCTTGCATCCGCGGCCGTATAACTGCTGCTCCAAGACGCCCTACCATAGAATATGTAGGCTTTACCGTTGTCACCAGCTTCAGGTGCACCGATAATGATGTCGTCCTTGGTATCTGAGTTCACATTACCGAGATCAGACACATCCCAGCCAAAATGGTCGCCTGCACTTGCACCGTAGATCGAGACATTGGCGTTTGCGGCATTGATATCGTTCAATCTTATGGCAGGGTATCCGAAAAATATGTAGACTGCGCCTGCACCCGCCTTTGAGCCATCCGCAGAATCATTGTACGGCGCACCCACGATCAGGTCATCATTGCCGTCATTGTTCATATCTCCTGCATGACTCACATTCCACCCGAAGCCATCACCGTTGTCAGCACTTACACCGATGACAAGGTGTGAGAGGGGCTCGGCCCTGATTTTTTCCGCGGTTTCTTTCGAAATATGATAAATAATACTAAAAATCCAATTACAGGAATGACAGCATCCGAGAACTCAGGGATGGTATAACAAGTGATGTCTTGGTAGTCAGATTGGGTTCCGATATCCGATCTTAGAATCCAATTGTTTCCCCCGTCGATGGACATGTAGACCTGACCATTTCCCTCCAAGACGTAAATGTAGTCATAACGAGTATCTATGCATATTCCAATGTATATAGAGGTTCCAATATCAGATAGTTGCGAAAAAGTGTCACCATAGTCTATTGAACGATAGACCTCGCCGGAACCTTCTAGAACAAAGATATAGCCATTTGAATCAATGGCAATATCTTCGACATCGGTGCCTGAACTTGCATCTCCGAGGGCAGTCCAGGTATCGCCACTGTCTGAAGAAGTATAGATCACCCCAATTCCGGTGACGACGTATAGGTCGTTATTTGAATAATTAGCTTCTATCCCAACAATTGTATTTCCTGAGTCGCCTTTGGTCGTAAATGACGACCCGCTATCTATTGACATATACACTATACCAGTCGATATCACTAAGAATATGTCATCGTTATTGTTTATGGTCATGTCCACCCCATTAGCAGCCCCAGCAAATGCGTCTCCGCGAAGGTTCCAGGTCTGGCCATTGTTTGTAGAACAATAAACCTCGCCACTGTCCTCGAAAGCATAGATATCACTGTTGCTCCGATTCATGCAGATAGCAACGAAATTGTTACCTGCATCACCCATATTAGTGAATGATTTTCCACCATCGGTAGATTCACATATTTCACCACTGGTCTCTATAACGAAAATATCTGAGTCTCTTATCACCGCATTTGTGGAGGAAATCGCACTGAAAGAAGCCACTGTGTCAGGGCTCTGAACCGTGATATTACTTGCTCCGTTTATCTTCGCGCCTACAGTATCGCCTAGAGTAGCTGTTGCGGATATGTTGTACATGACCAGAAGATACTCGGGATTGGCGTTTTGAACATGTATAGACAATCCAGAAAAGGTGTAATTTCCTCCGGAATAGGTTCCTGTTCCGAGATATATGTCAATCCCTGAATCGTACTCGCCGTCTTCGTCCACGTCATCCCAGAGTGTCGCCTCTGAAATGTCGGATTCTGCTGAGCTTGTTCCAGTGCGGTTCACATCTATCTCAGTGACCTCAATCCAACCGTAGTCGGCGGACAGAGTGAGATTCAGCATCACCACATTTGTCTCGCCCTGAAAGACGGTGGAAGGTGCCTGATCCTCACCGGTCACGGTCAGAGAGGCCGCAAAGTTCATATGCGCTCTTGTTCGTTGGCTCACGTCCGAACCGCCAGTATTGTCCCAGTCGCTCGCGCTGTTCGTATCAGAACTGGTTTTGTCCCTACCCGCCGAATCCGACCCGCTTGGTGCAGTCAGGGTTCCAGTCCAAGAGTTCTCCGAAGCGGAATCCGAGGGGCAGCTTTGAACGTCGCCACCGCTTCCATACTGCATATAGTCCAATCCCATGTCGTTACCGCTATACTTCAGTAGGACGTCGTCACCGATGTTGTTGAACTCTGTGGTTCCAATGTAGATCGTACCATTTCCGTCCGAGAAATCTGTGTCATCGGCACCGGCTCCCGCCATAAGCACAAGATAGACATCATTCGGGACAACTAGAGATGAAGATCTTTTCCAGGTGAACCCATCCTGATCGGAAAGAACGATTCCGTTTATGTCGATAGAATCTCCACCATTATAGAGTTCCACCCATTCATTTGTTGTGAGCGGAGAAACCTCGTTTATAACCAATCTAGGCCTATTGTAGAACAAATCACCCCAATCACTCGGGTCATCTTCACGACCGTTTGTTGCACCCGAACCAGTCGCGTCTGGCCAATAGTAATAGACACTTCCGGAAGAATTGTAGATATGTACACAGAAGCCCCCAATGTCGCCATCGGATGGTGTGCTGCTGCCAAATGCGTATGTGAGCGGTATCTTGAACTCGTACGTCACATATGTATCGGAGTCATCGCCATTGGCGTCCCATGTCCCTTCTCCCCATCCCTGATCCCAGCCGCTGTCGGTGCCTCTGGATTCTGCAAGGTTGGAGCTGCCAGTTGACTTTGTCGCTTTGAACTTATAGTCGTCAGTTTGAGGAGCTGTGCCATCATCATGATTCGTGTCAAACACAATTTCAGCGAAGTCACTGTTACTCCCACTTCCAGTTGGCTGTGAAAGAACCTCCACTGCCACGTACAGATTGGTGCTGTCGTAGACGACATACGTCTTGATGTACGAGCTGTATGTGTCTGTCTTCGCTGTCGTTGTCCAATCAATCTCATTGACCTCGTCAATTACACCATCGATAGTGATATCGATTGTACCTCCGTCTGGTGCGACGAGCCCATAGCCACCATTTGCATCCGCATAGTGTCTAGTACCTCGATGTACAGGAAAGCTTCGAGTGGTCACATTCGCTGTTACAACCTCATCAGAAAAATCCCGCGTTGAATCGTCCCAACTCGAGGTCATGAAATACGCATCAAAATCCCCGGCACCCGAGACAGAGTGTCCGAACCGATCTCCGCTGCCTTCACCGGTTATAGTAATGCTTGCATCCGCGGAGGTATAACTGCTGCTCCAGGATGACCTGCCGTAGAATATGTAGGCTTTGCCGTTGTCACCAGCTTCCGGTGCGCCGATTATAATGTCATCCTTGGTATCGGAATCAACATTGCCGAGGTCCGACACATCCCAGCCGAAATGGTCGCCTGCACTGGCGCCGTAGATCGTGACATTGGCATTTGCGGCATTGATATCGTTCGAACCGATACTCGGATATCCAAAGAATATGTAAGCTGCGCCTGCATCTGCCTTCGAGCCATCGGCTGAATCATTGTATGGCGCTCCGACGATCATATCGTCGTAGCTGTCATTGTTCACATCACCGGCATAACTCACATTCCACCCGAACTTATCCCCCGATTCCTTACCAACACCGGTCACCAGGTCCATCAACGAGTAGCTACTAGCACGCATGCCGCCACTTAGATCCAATTTGTTCGTTGATGAACTATTATCGATCATTTGTTCTGAATTATCTTGTGAATTACCGTTCCAATCGGAGATGAGTAAATATGTATCAAAGCCAAGTGAACCGTTATAGCCATTTTCTGGCAGCTGAAAGCATGTCTCCAGACGCTGTGTATCGATTGCTGCCGGCACGGCCTCGATAAATTCCCAGGACCAACCGAGGTTACTATTATGTTTGTAATAATTTTTACTCAGTAAAATATTATTTTTACCGGTAATTTGTATTCTATACTCGGCCCCGAACGGTAACCATTCGGGCCGATAGCCAGTGAATGGATTGCGATCCAGATCCAAAAATATATGTACTACATCCTCGCCAAGACGCTCCGGTAACTGCAGCTCTTTGGGCAGTTCGGTGGTGATATGTGGGTTGCGATCATCCATATCCACATAATTCGGGCAGTCATCGCCATCGATGTCATCATCTATAGTATCCTCGATACCATCATTATCGAAGTCCTCTTCGAACCCGGGTTCATCGGAATCTGGGATGCCATCGGAATCAGAATCAATTTTGACTGATCCATCTGACTTTTGTGAGTCGTGTAAAAATAGTGAATTGACCGGAATTGCGGTTCCACCCATCATTTCACCCTGTACCGAGGTGTAAAAATAAACGGTGTCGTCCTGGAGTAAATATCGAGAATTATGAATATTTACATTTTCGTTTTGTACTGGTTCAGGATCAAGATCGATTTTTGGCTCCACTCCTAACCAATCTCCGAATGCACCGTCGATGGTGATATCCTCGGGCGGCCGGATCAAATAACACTTCTTGTAACCATCATTTTCAATTGAAATAATGCCAGATGATACCTGCACATCATGGAGCGACATGCCGAAAGAAAGACCGGGTTCTACATTATTATTCAGCTCCCCGGTAACTTTAAAAGTTCTCTGCTCATCTATTAATAGTTCTATCGGGGGATCGATCTCAAAAGTAATTGTCCTCTCTTGAAAGTTTGCATCGCCCCCTGGAGTCACTATCTGATAGTCTCCATAGGCCATATTATTATCAAGATCCATCATCGAGAACTTACTTATATCATCGATCTGTGCCGAGCCTTCTAAGGTGAAGGAAAAACCCTCAATGGTCATGTCGTCATTGACTGCACTCAACTTCAGATTCATGATATCAAATGTGTTCAGATCCACCGCAATCACATCACTTAATGTGATATCTGATCTTATGCTCAATGTACCCGCGCCAGGGTTTACATTGGTATCGGAATGATCAATTGAACCCAGATTGTCCATCATCTGGAAATGTACGTTAATATCTTTATCTATGTTCCCACCCGCTGGTCTTACTTGAATTTTAGCTTCCAGTGATCTACTATCACATTTTGCATTTATATTGTTTGAATACTCCCAGCCGTTCCAGTCATCTTGAGATCTGCGCCGGTCGAATTTGTACGAGCTTGCTTTTTTAATATTGTTGTTGTATCCTTGGACCTCCAGCATCTCGTCAGCGCCCAGAGCTGAAATTTGATACCCGGTTGAATTATCGTTATCATGATCAATGAATATGAACGCTCTATCGGCTCCGTGCTTGGTTAATTCCGAGGTTTCTGTGCCATTCAAGATATTACCTTTCACATCCATATAGAAAAAGATATCATCATTTTCAATAATGGCGCTGTAATATTCTATATCCACATTGGGATTCTCCACCAGACCTCGGTCATGAAACATTGTTTGCCCCGACCAATCTGCGAATTTACCATCTACGGACATAGATTCTTCAATAGGCATTTCAAATAAAAATAGAACCATAGGTAAAATAAAGATAATTGAAGCAATTAATAATGATGCAACTTTTTGTTGGCGGCTTCGCAACATGAGAATATTGATCGAACGATTTTTTTCGCTCAATAACGGCATACCATTGCCATTGGTCATCCCGTTGCCGTTTGTCAGGCCGTTGCCGTTTGTCAGGCCGTTGCCGTTTGTCAGGCCGTTACCGTTTGTCAAATCGTTACCGTTTGTCAGGCCGTTGCCGTTTGTCAGGCCGTTGCCGTTTGTCAGGCCGTTGCCGTTTGTCAGGCCGTTACCGTTTGTCAAACCGTTACCGTTTGTCAGGCCGTTGCCGTTTGTCAGGCCGTTGCCGTTTGTCAGGCCGTTACCGTTTGTCAAACCGTTACCGTTTGTCAGGCCGTTTCCGTTTGTAAGACCTCTACGGTTGAATAAACCGTTGCCGTTTGTTATACCGTTCCCGTTCGTAAGACCTCTACCGGTGGTTAAACCGCTGCCGTTTGTTATACCGTTCCCGTTCGTAAGACCTCTACCGGTGGTTAAACCGTTGGTGCTGACCAGGCCATTATCATGGGCAGGGACGCGTTGAAACCCGACTGTTACAGAATCATTAACACTTAAACGGCGTTGACGAGCCAGAACATCTGCAAGACAATTGCCATTTGCCAAACCTCTCGGATTGGACAGGCCTTGATGGTTACCCAAACCCGAAACAAAACCCGGACTTTTTGCTAAACCGTTACCATTTACCACCCCTCTCGGGCTCGACAGACCTTTTTGAATTTTCTCCGGACCACCGTGAAGTTGTTGGGTTATCTCAAGATCGGGTTTTGATGATATTGATGATGATTCTTTGGGTTGTTTGACCGTGCGCGACAGCGAGGATCTAATATTTGGTTTTGTTTGTTTTTGTTGAAAATCGGAAATACCGGCCGACTGTTCCTTCAATTTCGAGAGCATTTCGGGACTGGGTTTTGCCGATACCCCCGGTTTGCTCTTTTCATCCCCAAGAACTTTAAAATCTCGGCCCAAGCCACCTTTAACGGGAGGTTTATTTTTCCCGAATTCAAGAATCACCTCAACCATTTTTTCTTTTGGCCAGTATAAATGAAACTTGATGCCTTTGTCCAATGCCAATCCGATCAGAGCTGGTTTGGACATTGATGATAAATCTTTTTTATCTTGACCCATCGATGATCATCTCTAATTTTCAATCTATTCCAAAAACATGTTGAATCTCAATAATACCAATATTATAGTATCTTTAAAATAAAAACCTTATATATACATTCTGTAAAAGAAAGTACATTATTTCTATAATGATTTTTGTTCATCTCTATTAAGGTTTTTACATATGTATTATGTATAAATATATGAAAACATATCAGCAGATTTACGGGCAGAGATATAATTAAAGCATTTTAATTTAAAACCGTAAAAATAGCCTAAAGGGATTGAAAAACTAAGAAGAAATGGCAAAAATATATGAAACTATCCAAACCTAAAGGAAAAGTAAAAAGGCAAAATGTAAAAGGCAAAAGTTCTGATCACTTTTAAGATTTAACTTTTCAAATTTAACTTTTAAAAAAATGCATTTGTTCACATTTTATTTACATAGCATTTTTTTATTGTTATAACTCTTTCAAAAATTGTGCTTTGTTCTGTATTATCGAACCAAACGGGTTTACCGATAATCTCAAACTTCCAACCGAAGTGCCCGACGTTATCTGAAGAAATAATACTCTATCTGTGACCCGGATTATTTTTGGGTTCACACCATCGGTTTTAAAAGATTTAATAACCCAAGTTCGGAACTCCTTTAAGATCTTCCTATGTAATACCTTCAGCTGGTCCAAAGTGTCGGTTGGATAGTATCTGCGAAATTTTCCATCGCGAACGATGGTTATCAGCTTCATGTCTTCCAGCTGATTAGTGAATGTATTAATTGATTGGTGACCAAATGATAATGCTTCACATAACTCCTTTTGCTTGATCCCAGGTATATTACCGATCTTGATAAAAATAGTTTGTATCTTCGGTTTTGCAAGTAATGCCAATATTGGAATTACTGATTCATCTATCATATTATTTGGATAAAAGACCCTTTGACCGCCTACTTTGCTATCTGATATTAAATGACGGTCCAATAGCAAATTCAAATGCCAGCTTATCGATGCGGGTGATAGCTCAAAATCTTTTGCGACCGTGCTTAAAGTACTGCAGGGATATTCGCATAAATATCTAAAGATATTTTGTCTGGTGCGGTTCATCAGTAAAGACCTTCCACCCAGAACAACCCATTTCTCTTCTGCTACATCTTTCTCTTTACCAATATCCAGTTTGAGTGCACGTGCAAAACCTTTGGCTTTTTTGGGTACGAATAGTTTTTGAGCCGTCATTTCAAACCCTTGTAATGTCGAATGCGAGAAGGAATAAAAAATCATTTTCTATATTCATTCAATATATCCTCGAGCAGTTGCTCCGGATCAACATCTTTTAGCTCATTGTCCGATAACGAGTTCAATGCATCCCTGATCCTCTTACGAACTGGGTTGGGCAATTCCAGCGCCTGTTTTTCAAATTTGCTTAAAAATTGGTTGGTAATTTTTGTAGTTTTTGGCACAGGTAAACCTGTATGTTTTACGGCCAAGCCAAGACCGCCCAGGATCTTATAATTATGATTTTTCTCACTGTGCCTACTGCTCCTGCATTTTACTATCTGTAGGTTTCGGTTAACCACATCTGCAATTGTTCTGTATTTTAAATGAATAATGCAGTCGGCTATATACATGGGTATGATGGTTTCTGACCCGGACAGGTCACCCATGGGCCCATGCTCCTCTAATGTGCACAGCACGGTACCCACCTTTCGGGCTTCTTTTAGCAGGAATGAGATCAGTTCGCGTTGTTCATATTTTTCCGGAGTTGCCCAAATAACAGGAGTAAGCGGATCGATCACGATCCTGGATTTTGTGCCCTTCCATTCGTTCACGAAATCGGGGAGCTCGACCTTAATAAAATTAGAGAACTGTTCGCCACTGGCATCGATGAACACCAACCGGTCATTCTCGATGTATTCATTAATATTCTTCCAACCCATCGCTTTAGCTTCGATAAGAATTTGTTTCTGGTTCTCATCCAGGCTGATGAACACTCCATCATCGCCAACTTCCATGCCGCGCATGATAAATTGCAGTGCAAATGTGGTCTTACCCGCGCCCGACGCACCGATCACCACGGTGGTGGAATGTTCTATGATACCACCATCAAGCAATGGGTTTAAACCAAATACTCCACTCTGGATCTTATCCATATTGCTATCGCCAATCCTTATCTTACGCAAAAAAGTAGTATAAGATAGATAGTAATTAAATATTAATTTTTGGGTGAGTAGAAAATTAAATATAATAAATAACAGATTCAATACATAAAAGAGTTCCAGAGGAGAGGAAGTGATGTGAAAAAATTTGGCTTGATCGTTAATCCGAAAAATTCTGATGCACTGAAAATTTCCCATGAGATCATAAATTATTTGAAAGATAAGATCCAGTTGGTGCTAACTCAAGAGCTCGTTAACCATCTGGATAGTGCAAATGATCGAAAAGATATCAAGTTTGTCCGGCTCGACCAGTTCGATTCAGAGGACCTGGAATTGGTGATCACGGTGGGCGGTGATGGAACCATATTACGAACATTACATAATTGCAATGTGAAGATATTCGGGATAAATGCGGGTGTGGTCGGTTTTCTAACAGAGGTCCATATACAAAATGCAGTTGAGAGTTTGAAAAGAATACTTGATGAGGATTACTCGATCGACAAACGGGTAAGACTGAATATTTCATTGAATGATAGGATTTTGGAACCCGCTACCAATGAAGCGGTCATTCATACGGCAGAGATCGCCAAAATGCGGTTGTATGATATCCAGGTGAACGGAGTCCAGGCACAAACCGTACGTGCCGATGGGATCATAATCTCCACACCAACTGGGTCCACATCGTACGCGATGAGCGTTGGCGGGCCGATCCTGGATCCACGGGTGGATGCATTTATTATCGTGCCCATTGCACCATTCAAATTATCTGCACGACCGCTGGTGGTGCCAAGTTTATCAACCATCACCATTAAGATACTGGGGCCGAAACGGAATTCTGTACTGGTAATAGATGGCCAGGCCGAGTATAAGATCACACCCAATGATGTTTTGACCTTTACACGCTCTGAAAAATTTGCAGAATTTATCAGATTTGAACCGAACTTTTACAGGCTGATCGAGGAAAAGTTATCGGGGCAATAGATCTTTATTATTCAGAAATGGAGAATTCTACCGGTCTATCGGCCATACTAGTTGTCAGTTATCAGTTGCTAGTTTCTAGTGTGATCATATTAAACTGGCAACTAACATCTAGCAACTGTTTCGCCGAGTAGCGCAGGGGAATTTCACCCCCACGCCCTCACAGAACCGGACGTGAACCTCTCGACTTGCTAGTTGTCAGTTATCAGTATTGAATATATTGCCATATCACTTCGATCTTCCGCACATGATATTATTGTACCACGA
>JAEHCK010000218.1 GCA_020696345.1 Thermoplasmata archaeon
AGGAAGAATATGATCAAATGTATGGCGAAAACGAAGATGGAGAGTGGCTTTACGATGGTGACTCCACCGGCCAATCATATGACGATGACGCTCATCGTTGGACTATAGATAATGTAATCATACCAGACTGGCGGGAACAGTTTGCCGAAGAAATAGAAAAATCCGAGGAAATGAATGATTTAGAACCAGACTCAGAGGAATATCAAGACATCGAGACATGGTTTCATAAAAGAGGTGTTGAATCGACTGAATTCATGGAGGAAGATCAAGACTTTTCAGAAGGCCTTGACTACGGTCTATTTGAATGGGAAGCAACCATGGACTATGATGATTTCGCGGATGAAAAAAGAGAAGAAGCACAAAGTATGTTGGATGATAACATTTATGGAATTACAAATGGTTATCAAGATACCGATCTGCCAGAAGCACTTGATAGTGGCAATGAAATGATGGTGGGACCCGGCGAACAAAAATATTACTTGGTACAGAGAGACATTGCTGGACTTGTATGGGAATATGTCTATGGAATCAGAGGCGAGACAGGTAAAAACCAAACACAGTTTGATTTTGAATGGCATCCAAATAAGAAAGTAGATAAAGGCGTATGGAAAGGTGAAAGATTCTACGCAGGCGCCCTCAATCTCATTACAGGAAAGGTAGAATACATCATAACATGGATGGACCTAAAGAAAAAGAAAGCTGTTAAAGGTAAACCAGATGAACAACATTTGCCGTTGACAGCTAATCTAAATACTACACAATGGTTGCCCCGCCAAGTTCATAAACGATATGATTCTGGAGATGTTGCTCTATTCAGAATACCACCTAAGACGAAAAAATGGGCCAATCTTGATTGGTATAGCAACTGGGACTTAGTATATAAACATCTTGGTGCATCGTCACCGGGCAGTATTGGTCCCAAAGAACGAAAACAATTGATTGCCATGTTGAGTTTACAGGTTAAAATTGTTACATGATTCTGAGTATTTGTATTCTTTAATGCCGAATTTTTCAGAGTCATAGTATCTCAATCTTAGTTTACTATACTTGTCAAAGAATTTGGTCTGATCACATATATCATATATCTCAGCACCCTCTTCCTTGTTGGCATGTTTTCGTAATGCCCTACCAATTGACTGTAACACACGAACCTTTGCCTTGAAGGCAGATGCTAAAATAATATATTTCAAATTGGGTATATTAATGCCCTGTTGAAAGATACCATAAGTGGCGATCAGAATGATATCCTTTTTATCGATACATGCATTTCGCCATTTTTCTCTTACAGCAACTGGATCCCTACCTGAGATGAACACAACCGTCTTGTCTGTCTTCTCTTTCAGATATTTTTCCAACACCTCACCCTCTTTAGCAACCTTGTCAACCAACAGCAAGACATTGTGATCAAGTTTTTTTGACAACATACCGATCAATTGTTTTCGAAATTTATTCTGGAATACGGCATCTCGAACATCGTTATATTCACCTTTATATTCTTGAACATACGTCATGTTCAACATATTCACTGTACATTTACTGATATATCCTTGTTCTGCCAACAGGCCGGCAGGGTAATCTCGGATGACGGGACCTAAAAGTGCCTTGGTGTTCCATTTGTCCAATGCGTTAACAGGCATTGTACCTGTAAATCCTAATCGATATTTCGCATTAGATGCCTGACTTAAAATCTTTTTCAATTCATGTGCCTTGGCACCGTGTGTCTCATCAACAATGACAGCACCGAATTCGGACATTCTTTCAGCGTTACGTGCCAATGATTGCCATGTTGAGATGACGATATTTTTATCCCATTGTTTTCGTTCAGCCCAGACCTCGCCGATATGTTCATCTTTGAAACCATATTCAACCATGTCGTTTCGAAACTGTGTGATCAGTGACAAACTTGGTACAATTATGATGGCTTTCTCGATTTGGTCATTTTCGAGCAAGGTTTTTATAATATATGTGATGACCAGAGACTTACCAGACGCGGTGGCTGATCTGATGATACCTTTTGTGTGTTTAAGCGCAGCCTCGATGCAATCCGCCTGATACGGACGTGGATATAATGTTAGATTGTAATTGATTTCGACCTTCGGGCCTCGGAACAGGTCTAAAACCTCTTTATCTATCTTCAAAGGGTTTCGAGGGAAATGTTCTTTGTGTACTCGAATGTAGTCCATTAAGATTCCGTACGGGAATGTGCGTCTGAACTCTTGTATCAGACAGATTTTGCCATTCCAACGACCTGTTTTGTACGCAGGCACGAACCGGAACCCAGGAACATAACGTGTGAATTCATCACGCATCATGTCGTAATAGTCCATATCTTCTGTCTGAATCTGAATTGTTTGAGGGTCGAATAGTGTTAGTTTTACGTCCATTAATAAGGTTTCAAAGTGTCAACGAACAATTTCATTGACCACTGTAATTTTTCAAATGCTTTCCAAGCCATCTCGAAAAATCGTACTTTAACCTCCTGTATTCTAATGATATTTTTCATCTGTATGACACGTTTATCTTGTGGTAGACAATATTTCTCTATTTCTACCTTAGTCCACGCATCGTCAGCATCGAAGCGGTAATGTTTATATCTGACACCGACCAATTTGTCAAACAGATCGTTTAAATGATCAAGGTGACTTAATTCCCGATGGTAAAAATCCCTATATTTGACAATCAGTCCAACATTTTCTTGTACCTTCTCTGAAATGTTAAGTTCAGAAAATTTCACCATTTCTGTGATCGGGTGTTCTGTCAATAAGTCTTTTAAAATCATATCTTTATCTTTCATGCTACTATTTATACTAAATAGTTTACAATACACCGGCAACCTGTTATAATAAATTATAAAATTGAAAAAGGTGAATCGATGAATATTTATGTAATATTGAGAAAAGGTCCGAAGGATTTCTTTGCCGGTCTGTTAGACGGAACAATATATGAAAGTGCTAACGATGGCAAAGATATGGGATTCCGTTTGGTCAAAGGTGATCCTACACGAGTTTTAAATATTGATAATCTCGGTTGGAAACCATATAAAAGGTTTATCACCGGCGTTGAGATTCAAGATATGATGGAGAAGGCCGACAAACAATTCATAACCTTGAAAGAATTCTGTGAATTGTCCTTTACAGAGGACCAATATACCTTCGAAGCAATAGATCATTTCATCAAACAACTTCAAAAATTCACATCTGCACATCAAATTTGGGTTCACAAAGGCGGCAGTACAATTGGTAAAACAGTACGTGGTGTCTAAGGCGGTGTACAATAAACAAGGAAAAGATTAATGAGGAATTCCTCGAAAAACTAATTTTCAAAGCATTTACCTCTGACAAAAATTATCTAATCACAATCTCTAACGCCTTCGAACCAGAGTATTTTCAGAACTCTGATGTTGGATTAGTGTTTGGTTTTATCAAAGAACATCTAAATCAATATAAGAAAATAGCACCCAAAGAGGTTGTTCTTAATTCATTATCAGACCCCGAACTTACGGAATTATTCGATGAAGTGGACCTAATTGATTTCGATGTCAGTAAGAACTTCGATTATCTTATACGTGCGTCAAACGAATACCTGAAAGAAAGGGCGATTCGTAAAGCCATGATGGATTCACTACCTATTATTGAATCTAATGGCGACTTACAAGAGATCAGAGCGAACATTGAATCTGCCCTCTGTAAAGATTTGACACAAGATTTGGGTCTCGATTATTTTGGCCAACTTGGTGATCGACTAAGACGTATATTCAACGCCACTGATATCCGTGTACCTACCTATTATCCAGCCTTTGACGAACTCATCAACGGTGGTTTTCCGCCACTCACATTGTCGGTGATTTGTGCCAAGATTCACGGTTTCAAATCTAACACGATGGCGAATTTCGCTGCCCGTCAGGCACTTCATGGTCACAACGTAGTCATTCTGACACTTGAAATGTCACAAGACATGTTCGCCCAAAGGTTCGATGCTATCTATGCCCTAATGGACATGAATAGAATGTACATGGGTGACAATCAAAAAGAACTTGTCAAACGTCTGATTGGTGTCAAGAATCAACCTGATAGAAAACACCTTTTTATAAAACAATACCCCACCGGAGCTGCATCTGTACAAGACTTTAAAATGTATCTCAGAGAATTGATCATGAGGGGTATTGATCCGGATATAGTCTATGTTGACTACATCAATCTTATGAAGTCCGCCATCAAGAAAAATGATGGTAATATGTACACAACTGTGAAATCAGTCGCTGAGGAACTTAGAGCCTTATCGTTTGAATTTAAAATACCTGTTGTATCTGTGAGTCAATTGAACAGGGAGGGTGGTTTTGTTGGTTTCAAAGAAATTGACTTTAACTATATTGCCGAATCCATGGGTATTCCTGCCACGGCGGACTTCATGAGTATCTTCGGTTTAGATGAAGATGCTTTGATTTATGAATGTGAGTTACATAAC
>JAEHCK010000175.1 GCA_020696345.1 Thermoplasmata archaeon
TGCCAAAAGTCAAACAGCGCTCGTATAAAAAGCAAAAATATCAACTGACATCTATCAAAAAACTGAAACCTGAAAATATCAATTATATAAATTACAGCCTTTTACACGGCGCTGATTTATCGGTCGCCCAGGAATATTGGTCTAATTAATGTGATCATAAACTCTTACCTTTAAACCCGATTGCTCTAAAATCAGGTCTGATAAGGGTTTGTTTTTTTCACCATAGATTATGGTTGAAGTACACACAATTTCTTCAACTCCCGCGTTTATAATTTCAATCAAACACGGTACACATGGTAAACCACAATCCATATACATTTTAGAACCCTTTATACAAACACCTTCCCTTCCGGCATTAATTAGAGCGTTTCTCTCAGCGTGACCGGATGGACAAAATTCTAATCCTTCGCCTGACCGAAAACCCATTACATAACGTGGACATATTCTATCAAGTGGACGACCACGATATTCATCTGGTACTTTCACATTTTTTAAGTCAAGCATCCATCTATCATTACACTTGCAAACACCCCTGGGCGGACCGTTATAACCTGTTGCAATTACAGATTTGTCCCTTATGAGTATGGCGCCAATATGACGCGATAAACAATTTGATTTCGTGGCAATTGTACGGCAAATATCAAAATAATATTTATCCCATTTCATATCTCAAATAACTCCTTTTCTAATATGAGGTTTGGATAATCATATAGAGTTAAGCCTCCATAACCAATTATAAATTGATCATTTGTTTCTATGCTTTCTATCAAACAAAATATTTCCATACTTCTTTTGTGCGTTCTTACAATTTTATAAATATCTTTACAGGAAGGACTATTAGCCCACTTCCATTTTGTATCTTTCTTTCTAATATATCCTCTGTGATCATCAGGATCAAAATCAGCTTTTAATATTACAGCCATTTTTATATACGTTGTATATACATGGCCTTTATTTTTTACTTTAACTATATCACCCGGTTTAAACATAATTTATATAAAACCTTTCAATGATTTCACATGCTTCTATTTCATTTTGCACCCAAATATCAACAGCGCGTCTGACAAATGGGTGCATACAAATGATAGAATTTGTATGATCACCTGAGAAAATACCAACTACTGATTTTTCCGGGCAATCAATATACCATGCTAATTCAAAAAATGAACCAATGATTAATTTTTTATGATCATATACATTTAAATTGGCCATACCAATTGTTGATCTTTTTACGTATGATTTATCTTTTGGAACTAATAAATCAGCACCTTTGGAATGGTAAACCTTCATTCTATCAGGATCATTTCCTTTGGCTTCGGATTTCACATTTTGATTGAATCCATTATTACACGGATCAATTATTTTAACATAAACAGACTTATAAAAATATTTTCTGACTCTATATCTCCATTCATATGTTTCATCATTATCAACTGAAATTTGGCCGACTAAATAAATAGATTCTTTCATAATCTCTCCTTATACTTGGATTATAACAAATTTAAACGTAAACGTAAACAAAGGATTATATAAATATTTACACATAGGAGAAATTATGAGCAAAAAAAAATTATTCAATTTATACAAATATCAAGGCGGCTTTAAACCAAACCCAGAAGAAAATGAATCAATTGAAGTTATTAAGAAAATTGAGGTCGAAATAAAAAAGGATTTAGAAAAAGTCCAGCCTTTGACTTCTGACATAGATGTTGGAGTTGGAAAAGTTCGTTATATAACTGTTGATAAATATGCAAATTATATAAACAGACCAAAGACAGATGTTTATAAAATGATACGGGAAGGCACACTGGAGTCAATTAAACTGAAAAATAAATTACATGTCATTTTAAGTTAATGTCTCTTTTTTGAACAGGATCATTTTTACCTTAGGTCTTCAATATCTTTTTTAACGTCAGCAAAGTCTTTCAGGAAATTTTCATCGGCTTCACAGATAATTGAATCAATAGAAAACGAAGAATGATCAAGCGATTCACAAATTGTATTTTCTATACTTTTCAAATAACTGGGTTCTTCATCCTCGTACAACTGGCATTTTATTGTTACTGTAAAATTTTTCATTATTTTTCCTTTTTGGTAATTATTTTAAAATCGCTTCAAATATTGAGTCACGGCCGGTTTAACAAATTGTTCCATATCACTCCGAAGAATTTTATTGCCAGCTTTTTTTAGTGGTTCACCATTTGTAGAAATTATTCCTAAAAGGTGACAAATTGACATTATTGTATATTTTGATACATGCAGGCTTTTTGACATCTGATTTACTGTAACCCGATCTTTCAAATTTTCAATAAAGTTTTCCAGTTGAAAATTTAAATCTTTCAAATAAAAATACGGTGCGCTTTGCCGGCCGAACAAACAAAAAACGTGATTGACATTTGAATTTTTCCACTGATCAATTCTTAATCTTCCCAAGTTATAAAAATATACATTGCGATTTTCTCGAATATATTTTTTGTACCATTTTTGTTCTTTTGTATGATGAATACCAAAAATTCCAACAATAACACAACCTTTATTTGCTTCACGCCGGCATTTTTTTATCCATGGAATTTGTTTATTATATGGAGGCATACAATAAATCCATTTTGACATCAAATACCATGGTAAATGTAACGCATCTGTTTTCTGAATGTGACCTTTCCATTTAATTTTAGCAGGTTTATCAAATGACGGACCGGCCAGAGTTAATCCATTTTCATATCTTTTGTTTTCTGTTGTGCACGCAACGTCTAATGTCATCCGTGGATTCAAACCAAAACAATCAATCCAAATTTTTTCCAATTCAATTAACACATGTTTGGCCGGTAAAGGATAATTACCTGTTCCGGGTTTAACAGGTAATTCTTTTCGATATTGTTTTAAAATCATTTTTTCCTTTCATATTTCAAATAATTCCGGGTCTAACTCAATTTGCTCCGGTGGTTTATATGACGATTCCCAATTCAAATATTGAAAATTCATAGTATAAGAATATCCTTTTTTTAATTTATCAGGTATACCAGGCAGAAGACAATACTGGTCACCTTTACAGTCATTATTCCACGACTTCCGGTGCTTGCATGTTACGCAGGCGATCTTGAAGATGTCATCTTCCATTTAGCCTCTTTTTCTATTGTATAACCTTTTGATTTGAAATTCGATCCTCATGTTGTTGCCTATACCCTCGATGTTGTCCATTTGGACAACACTTTATTAATTGGCAACAAACAAAGGTAATCTATAAAATTTTCAAAATATTCACGAATCTTTTTCATAATCCTTATAACACGAGTTCTATAAAATTATCCAATTCACAATCACATTTTGGATGAACCTTTCTTTCCAATTCTTCATATTTCTTATACAACGCCAAATGTGATTCCAATAATTTCCAATATGCCTTACTCTCAGGCCCTTGAACGCAAACAGTGTCATTGTTGATAAATTCAAGTTTATCTTTTGATATCAATTTCATATTTAAAATCTCCATGGTCTTTTTGTGTAATGTATTGTAATATAAAATGCCGTTTGGCTTCCCATGGTAAAACTTTTATCATTCCTGCTGAGTCCTTTGTAAAGACAGGCAGTATTAAACTTAGTTCATAAATTGTAATATCTTTTTTTGGTTCCCATTTATAAGAAATACAGTCAAAATCCATTGCATCATACCAATTGGCCCATCCACAATCTGATAATTCCGACCAATCTGTAAGATAGTTATCAAATATTTCGTTCTCTACTGCCGCGGTTGTTTCCATCTTAGCTAATGTGTCAATGACATCATATGTTCGCTTAAAATCTTTATAAACAAAAAAACATAAAATTAACACCAATGTAATAAGTGCACCGATGGTACAAAACATTAAATTATTTATATTAAATATGGTAGTCCGGGGATCAGTACCAAAATCGATATCAAATTTATTTTTCATCCTACACCTCCTCCTCTTTTTTAAACTTTGACGGCCTAAAATCACCGGGTTTAAAAGTATTCACTGATGATAAATTCAAAATTATTTCCTGGCCGATTTTATATTTTTCAGCTGCTTTAAGTGGTATTGTGATTTCAAATTCACGTGCAGCGAAGATGCCACCGTAAGAGGCATTCGTATTATACCGGAATGTTAATGTGGCACATTCTTCTCGGGTTTGGCCATCACCGAACAACTCAATCTTTTCAATATTCCCTTTGATTGTACATTCATACATTTTTATTTCTCCCTAACGTTATTTGTAATGTCATTCTGTATGCTTTTGAGGCCCCAGAACCTTCTTCAAAATGTGCGTGCAGGACTTTATATGATTGACACGTTGTTACAATTTTTGTCAGGCAAGCGTCAAATTTCTCAACTGAACTGGATTCAATCGTTTTGACATATGTTACAATTTCCTTTTTGGTTACCTTTGGTGATTTGGGCCCCGGAACATTTCCAACCCTATTGGCCAGGCGGATCCCCGTCATCTGTTGACATATAACCCTTGGCATGACAATTTTATCAACATCGGTAACCAAGTCCTGGGCACCTGTTATTTCTGAACGTTTAGTTGACATTGGTAAAAAACAACTCAACACAAAATAGTGAAAACAGGACCACGGCTTTAAAAATATCATCATTAATTTTTTCATAATTATCTCCTATAATTCAAATAATTGGCCGTTTTCATCAAACCAATCTTTTGGAGAAAAAATCCCTTGGCCGGAAATGACAACTTCAAATGTTGCCGTAACAGTGTCTTCTTCAAAATTATATTCATTTCGATATACAAGGTCCCGGAATTTATCCATTATTTCATCGGCCTTCATTGGTATTAGAATTTCTAATTGTTTTATTAATGCAGCTTTAAACTCATTTTCTAATTTCATTTCCATCATTTTTCCTTGTGTTTCCGGATTTCTATATATGGCTCTTTATAATATCGCCGGCGCTCTATAATACCGGCCTGTAATCTGTTATTGTTTTTTCGTAGGCCTCAACTTCTTCGCATTCAACAAATTCATCATATTCCCAAGGGCGTTCATCTTGCTGTTCTGTGGCGCCTACATGATAATAAGTCCTGTAAATTTTACCGGTTGGGATATGATTAAAAATTAGTTCATGTCGAATTGTCCATCGGCAATGATCAATAATTTTATCAGAAATAATGACACCTGGCTCTGTATCGTACGGCAATCCGATGTAAGGTTCAACTTCTTCGCTGGTCAGTTCTTCTTTTGTAAATTTTATCATAATACCTCCTTATTGTCTTTCCTGTTTTTGTTTTTATTATATCACGATGGATTAGATTTGTAAACAATTTCGGGGCTATTTTGAGTGAGTGCGGAACCAGGTTCAAACCATAAGCAAAGCCAATAGAATCAACGGTTCCTGGGACCTCTTTCAAAGTATTTCGCGGGAAAACATTTCATCCTGAATTTTAGAAAGAAGCCGAAGTGCTTCCTTTAATTCAATATTCCATTTAATGTCAGTTGGCATAGGAGGTTTCGGGTGCGTAAAACGCACAAAGCGATTCCACCCTTCGACAACAGCGAACCGCAGAATATCACTATCTATAAAATCATACGCGGGTGGCACTATGTTGGGTTTCGTTGCGCTTGGCATTGGGTCGGCATCATTATCAACGATGCTTGCCAGTATATTTAATACGATGGACAATTTCGTTCTTTTTTGTAAAAACACATATTCATTTTCAGTCATTTTGCCTCCGTGAACGTTTAGACTCTATTTAATAGACATATAAGTCGCCGGCGTTTAAGCGAGGAGCGCAGCGAGTGTTCACCGCGCTCCTTTTTTGTTCAAAATTTATCATTGAATGTCATTTGATAGGGTGAGCCCAGGTAGGTTCTTGATTTTCCAATTTCTTAATTACCTCTACGCCGTAGATCAATTTGAATGGTGAAACTGTGATTTCAGTTTCAATATAAACGGGATAGAATTTACCGTCTTCAGGATTGACTAACATAATCCAGGTGGCACTTGAACTTGTAGGCATGAATAAACCATTAGGATCGGCCTGTGGCAACACTTGAACTTCACCAGTGTCACCAACTTTATTTCTTACGCCGCCTTCAATTTCGGTATCAACAATTCTTTCCGGATTTGTAAATTGAGCTGAAAAAGGAACACCATAACCAACAGATTGTCCGAGGAAAATCAACCGGCCGGTATATTCACTTTTAACATAAGTATAGGTAATAAGGTCAGATTGATCACATAATTCCTGAATCATTTTCATCAATTTTCGCTGTTGAAAATTAGTTATATTCGGCATACCAACTTGTCTTTGGGCCTCAGATTGGAGTTTTTTGCTTGCATTAGCCTGAACTTGGTCTGCTGAACCTTCTTTGGAACCGTCGGTGCAGCTATTCATGCCCATGGTAAATGCCATTAAAAAAACTGATAAAATAAGACCAATAAATATTCTTTTAGTTTTCATTTTTTCTCCTTAAAAAGTTAAAGTTATTATTAATTCTGTGAATTACTTTTAATATCCTCTGGTGGCAGTTAGCCATTGTCTTAAACGATCATTATTGATTTGTTCAGCAGGGAAATCAGCAAATTGGGTTTTAATAACATTCTCAATTATTGATTTTTCTATAACATCTGCTGAAGACCATTCACCATAAGCCTTTGAAAGCTCTTGGCGTTTCCCATGAACATAAGATTGTGTTCCTTCAAATACCTTGCGCTCTATATTCTGTTTCATGGGTTCTATGATCCGTTTCTTTTGGAGACCGATAATATCAAAACCGAATCCAACAACGGTTGCAATAATTAAAATTCCAACACCGGCAAGTGTCCATTTTACAATTTTGCCTTTTGTGACATTAACTTTGCCCAGGTCTTCCATATCATTGATTTTCATTTAGTTCACCTCCTTTTTTATTAGGATTTAGTGAGCGGTGACGATTTTATATTTCAAATAGTTCTTCTGGTAGAAATTGCCTCGGGTGCCAATGTTTATAAGCAAAATGATATAATGTTATCAAATGTTCAAAACCAGGGTGTTCAGAGTTTATTTGCCTCACAAGACAAACCTCGTTTCCGGCCGGATGTCTACACCGGGCCAGAAACTCGCAATTTTTCAAGGAACTGTTAATTATATTTGCGTATATACAAGTTCCACAGCCAAGTGTTTTGTCAGTATTATAATACAGCCGGTCCCGATCTTTTTGAGTTACCTTTTTATACATGAGATCATTATAACATAACTCAGTGGATTTGTAAACATGCTGTTGAGCGAGCGCAGCGAGCGATTCATTGACTCAGCAGGGGGTTTACAAACCGAAGCATGGGCATCCCAGTTTTCGGGTCAACTATTTTCGCCGTCTGTAAAAATACTTTTAAAGATCTCTTTATAATATCGCCGGTGCATCCCATTGATTGATAAGGTGACAATATTTTAGACCTTCAAAATATTGCTCTATATCTAATACCGTCAACATTTCTTTATTTGATATATCAGCAACCAGACTTTCAACATTGTTAATTGAACTTTCAAGGCTGGCAATTTGACTGGCAATTTGACCTTCCAGATCACCGATTCTATCAACCAGGGCTTCCAATGTATCTAATAATAAATCTTTTTTTTGTGGTGAAATTTCCATCGCAATCTCCTTTGTTTATCTGGATTATATCACGATCCATCGAGTTTGTAAAGTCTGCTATCCACGCTGGTCCAGACCATAAGCGAGGCCAATAGAATCAATGGTTCCCAGGAAAACGATTTTCCAGTTTGGGGCTGTTTTGAGCGAAGCGAGCGAGCGAAGCGAGCGTTTGGTTAAAGACTTTTACAAGACGGAAGATTTCGTTTGTTTAAAAAGAAGCATTGAGAGTTTGAAAGAACAATAGCTTTAATTATATCAACGAAAAGTTCTAATTCTTTTAACGAAACTTTGCCATCAATTTCAACCTCTCCATCGCCCTAAA
>JAEHCK010000109.1 GCA_020696345.1 Thermoplasmata archaeon
AATAAGGGTATGCCCCTCACAATCCGTCCCTCCGATGATTTCGTTGATTATCGGAAGCCCGGTTGCTCGACAGGTAATTATATCTTCTTTGAGGCCAGTCTTTTTATAGTGTCCGTTGTATTTTCCATCCGGGTCGTTCTCTACGGTCTCGACCATGGTTGCGTCCTCTGTACTTTGTGAACCAAAAACGATCCCATGTTCTTCTGCGATGGAAGAATTATCTTCGCAATATCTTCTACCGCGCGTTCATAATCTAGCTCTACCGGTTCGCCGCGAGGTGTGTTTGCTTCTCGCCAACGACCGACTTTTTCATCAACACTTCATTTCCCATCTAGACGGAGCCCTTTCGGGCTGGTTTGGTTAAAATCTCGAATGGGTTCCGTCGAATATTATTTTTGGGACTGCTAAATATTCCAAACCTAGCCCTTTAAATAGTCAAGTGTCAAGTTTGTCAAGCCCACCCACGAAGTAGTACTAGATGTTAGTTGCATTTAGTGATTAGAATTTCGGATTTCTTAATTCTGATTTATCTCTTTATAAAAAAATGTATTAATCATTATTCTTTTTGCGAAACATTTTTTTATTTTTGAGTTGGTTTCTTAAATTGTAATGCCACCCCTTCGCCGCGTTTATGAGCTTCCAAGATCTCATGACGATGTGGCTGGACAGGCTTGGGCACTATACTTTCGAGGATGTCTGACAGATCGATCTTGGGCGGCTTAAAATCCATATCACTATCTTTATCCTTATCCATTTTCGCAGTTTGTTGTTCATATTCATGTTCAGGTTTTCTAATAGTTAATTTTCCTTTTGACGGCGGCAGCATCACATCCAATTCAGGTTCACCTTGAGCTGTCACTGTTTCGTCCTGCCTGGCCGCTTTATTCAACTCGGTTGGTGCCGATGGTTTGGATCGTGGCATGGTCAGTTTGGGAACATATTCTACTTCAACCGATTTCAATTGGCTGCCCTTTGTTAGCTGTGGCACAGGCACAGTGGTTTTGGTGGTTGTGGTAGTCACGGGCAGTAAACTGCCAGGTTTTACGGTCCTTCCCGCTTCAATACCTATTTTCATAGATGAAGAGAGCGAGTCAGGCACATCTCCAATTGTGGCCTTCACCATTGCCGCCGGTTTTTCCAGTGTTTTTCTTCTAATACTTGCCTGTCGGCGTTTTGAGAACCATGCAACCAAACCAAGAATTACCAGGATCACAACAATTACAATGGCAATTAAAATAAAAACAGAATTGTCCTTACCCTCTTTCTTATCATCATCTTCTTCCGGTTCGGTTTTCCCGGGGGTAATATCGATGAATATGAACTTGGTATTGCTCGCATTGTTATCATCGGTCACGGTCAGTTCTACCTTTTTCGTGCCTGGCTTTGAATATATATGGTTCACGGTCGATAAATTGCTGGTATTACCATCGCCGAACTCCCAATGATAGGCAAGATCGGCCTTATCTGATATGGTATCATACGACCCCGTGCCGTTAAATGTAATTGGCAAACCAACCTCCAAGGTCGTGCCCGTTGTTTTTATTATGATATTCGCCGAGGGCGCGACATTGTTGATATTGATCGTAAAATTAGTTTCGGCCTCCGCCATACTCTGATCATTGACCAACAACTTAACATTATACTCTCCTTCATTGGTGTATGTGTGGTAGACATTTGCCTGTGTGCTAATATTTCCGTCACCAAAGTTCCAGTAAAAGCCCGAACAGGTTATATCCTCCATATCTGACGAATTACCTGCATCGAACAATATCGTTACATCCTCTTTAGCCTTAAAAATACCAGAGCCAAAATTATGCCTGGGCACGGGCGGGTTGTTCAAAACCTCCAGCTTGCCATCGGTTTTAACGAATTGGCTTTGGGCGGAATCACCGTCAGTGATCCTTACCTGGAAGATATAATCGCCCGTTAAAGTTTCACTAGTGGAGATAAATGACACCTCCCAATGTGATGATTTCCATTTAGGTATTGAAAACAGTTCACTCGACCACTCGAATGATTCCTGGTCCAATTTATACTCAACCAACAAAGTCGTGTCCAGCGGCGCGCTCTCAACATCGCCGCCGTATATGTGGATCGTGGCATAATCCTGTCTGAAGATCGACGCCTTATCCAGGGTCACTTGTTGTATCTCCGGTACATTATTGAGTATTTCGAAGGCGTTTGGTAGTTCGATGGTTGTTACATCATCATCATTATCAACAAATGTTACCCTGACATCGTATTTGCCCAACTTGTCGGTAATGTTGCTGGTATATATCATCTGCCAGACACCGAGAGTTTGTGAATATATTATTGGCAGGTCCAATATGATCCACTGGCTGCCGCTGCCGTCGGGGCGGATATTTACCTCGAGCATACTGGCCGAAACCCCATCTTCAATATCCTCGGCACTGAAATTGATCGTGAGTTTTGATGTGCGGTATATTGCACTGCCCGATACCTCCAGAGAACCGAGCACGGGCATATTATTGAGTATATTAAATGCCGATGCTTTTATCAATTCTATCGAAACATTATTTTCGTCGGAGATATTGATCTTGACATCATAAGAACCCGTTATAGTATCGGGTCCTGTTTCGAATCGTGCATGCCAATGGTCAACCTGATAGTAAACATTGGTCAACAGTGTCCACGTTGAAGCCGAGCTGTGGTTTATAAAAATCGTTGTGTTCTGCTGATCCTCAGGCGTTTCATTGTCGCTCACATTCACAAATATATCGATCGGCTCACCGCGATTTACGGTTTTGTCAGGCAGCTTATATTCCAGGCTATGTGGGTGTGCATTAACCGCCAGCTGGACGGTCCTGATATTATTTGTCTCGTTCGTTTCACGAAACTCCCACGAAGAATCCACCTCAACTGAAACTGTCAGCAGTCCTGAATGGTCAGTAGTATCCCAATCACAGTTGATATCGATGTCACCACCGGCTTCTATCAAAGGAATTTCTTTTGTGTCGATGACAATGCTTTGTGTTTCATTACCCACCCTGAAACTAACATCCACATTCCTAAAGTCCGTGCCGCCGCGGTTCTCGATCGTGGCGAATATCTTGATCTTATCTCCCTGGTTTGGATGTTCTTTGGAAAATGTTATGTTCTTCGTCTCCAGTGTGCCATCTGGTAGTCTGTCAAAGTACGGTGCGGCCTTAGGATCACCGATCACCACATCAATCCAGCTGAGGTACGGCGAGGCCAAGTAGAAACTCTCGGCCAGTGTATAACCCTCCGTATACATGTCAAAGAGTATATTCACACGGGAATTCGTGTCGATATATGTGCCGGAACGGTCCACCTGGCCCTTGATGCCGGTAATGCCGTCGGAGATCAGCTCACCAACATTCAATTCAGTGTAATAAAAACGATTAATGGGGTTATCATAATCAAAGGTCAAGGCGGTATATTGTCCATAAAACTCCCCGATCGCACCCGGTACATACGAATGCCGCGGTCTGATCTCGTATAAACCAACGTTATCAAAGAAAGCGGTCCCGCTCGATTTCGAAACCAAGGCCGTGATCATCACCTTGGTAACTCCACTTTGCGGGTGATAATAGGTGGGAAGTAACTTATACCAATTATTGTTGGTGCTAGACCGTATTGCTCCGGTTTTATTCCAGACCAGATCATTTGTGCTGTTCCATGCTCTAATTCGTAATTGAGCACCACCGCCGGTAAAACTTCCTTTAATATTTACATAACCTCTGGTGTAGTATCTTAAACCCGGTTGAACTGTCACATTTTGTGAGATTGCGGTATAACTCGATGTATTGAGTGCATCTCTGGTAATTTCAATACACTGCGTACCGGTATAATTGATCGAATTGTTAATGTTGATGTGATCTGTTGTAGTATTGGAAATGTCAAAGAACCAGTTATCTGGTACACCATCTGTCGGGCTGTTATCGGTCTCAAAACCGATATTTTGTGCAGGTGTTGATAGATATCTGTTATCATTCCCGCCCCAACTGGCATACCCTGCTAGGTTGTTACGGTCAGTAATAAAAGCCGAAGTCCAGTCTAGACTTGAAGTAAGACCTTTATCGCCCAATAAAGTATGAGCCGTGTTCATGCGCTGGTTGCCAACCCCCCATGTTCCACCTGTCTTCGACGGGTCGCGGTCAAAAAGAAACGAACCGCGCTGGCCAGCACTGGCTGCCGCGTTATCGATCAACTGCTTTACCTGCGAGAAATTAAACCCGGTCAACCTAGTCACCAGGTAAATATTATCGTAGGTATGTGAAAAGTCCCGATCTTTATTATAATATGGGTTGGCTATCTTCGTGTTGGTTGGATCATCGATATACTGGGCGTATAGGTCCAGTATCAAACACAGCTCGTTGTCCACACTTGCGTCCCGCCACAGCGTCGAATGAGATATCCGAAGGGGCACACCCTTGGTGGTCACGATATAATTGATCTTTTCGGTCAGGTCATTATTTTCCAGGTAGTTTTCGACCTGTGTGCGCAGGTCCTGAAAGATCGTATAAGTTATGGTTTCGGCAATACTTATGTTGATCACGCACATGTTCTTGTCAGGTATGTTTCGCGCCGTCTTGAAATACTGCCCGATCTGTTTGGAAATGGATGAATTATCATTTACAATGACCAGAACATCGGAGTAATCGTTCATCGGATGGTCCTTGGGGAATGTGCGCTGCTGATTGCTGACTATAGGCTGGTTTAGAGAGTTGATCTTGATCTGTGAAGCTTGACCTTGGTAAGTTTGTGCTTGTTCATTGCCATTGCCTGGAATCGTACCCGGAGCGCTCTCTAAATCTAAACTTTGCTCGTTTTTTTCATGTTCGACCACTCCTCGATTCAAGCCGGATACTGGTGTTGGTGCTTGTACGGCAACGTTTGGAAGTAGAAGAATCAATATAACTAATGTCAGAATAAATTTGTTCAATTTTTCAAATATATAATAAATTTTCATCAATATATCACATGACTCCAATTGTTGAAGTTTTAAACCTTAATTTATCAATAGGTATAATTTATGTAATAATATAGCTGATAAATATTGTTAATTTATTTTAACTTTTGGAGTGCACCTCTATTAATGGACAATAAGTTAAACAACACTATTTAAATTTAACTCCTTCTCGAAATCATCGGGCGATCGATATCCCAACGATGAGTGCAATCTTTTCTAATTATATACCTCCTCGATGAATTTTTCAATATTTTGGCATACCTAATTAAATGTTTCATATTCCTTCAGATAAACTTCTTCATATTTCAGAGTCTTTGTGAAATTCTCAACAAATGCATTATCATATGGATTCCGTTTTCTGGACATACTTATTTTTATGTTATGTGTCACATTAAGAATATTACTGAACATTAATTAAGTTTGAAAATAACCAAACAGAAAAAAGAGGTTTAAAATATGTGTTACTACGTTATGGAATCAAGATTTATGGAGAAACACTCAGTAATTGTTAAATAATTCTTATTTTTGTTGTAGCTTAGAATTATTTAACATATAGATTTACTAGAGACAAACAATAAAAAATCCTGCACTTTATACGACAAAAAGATCATGCATATTTCCGACAATAATTACAATAATACCTATTATTTTGAGTTAATTGTTTTAATGGTTGTTTACATGTGGAACAATAAATTTGTGATTCTGATTGAGTTGTTTTCGAATCAATGATGGGTGTGAGTTGTGTTGATTGAGGTTGTAAAATAGGTTGTTGTGAGTCATATTGTGGTAATTGTTGCAGATATTTTAGAGGTTGTTTGTTTAAAGTTTCAAATGTTGATTGTTCGTTTTTCAATTTAGCAGAATCTTTATCTTTTTTTTTCTTTCTTATAAAAAATAAAATACTAAAAATTAAAATGATAATTATTAAAATAATAATACCTACTATTATTATGAAATAACTATTATTTGTATCACTTTTATTATCGTTTTCATTTGTAGGAAGATGATCTAACTCAATTTTGAAATTCCAAACACCAGAAGAACAATTTCCTCTTAAATTGTCCAGATATGGTACAACCTTCCAATAATATGTCTTCCCATTTTTAAGATAATTTAAAAAATATTTCGTATCGTTTATTTTTTCACCTATTAATTTTATAGGGTTTGGGTTTGTATCAAAATATATGTCATAGGTTATCATTTCTGGTTTTGTGAAATTTGTTGTCCAAGTTAAATTTATTTCTAAGTTATTGATTATTTCCCTATTTATTGGATTGAATAATGTACAAAACGGAGGTTGGAAAGTAACATCAAAATCATCTTTTATAATTTCGATTAGGATGTTTGCAGTATTATTCAGTCCTTCTTTATCTATGACCTCTAAAGTGATACTATGTTTGCCTTCAATTAAATTATTAATCTGCAAGAGCTCTCCTTCACCAAGTTTTCCACTAATGTTTGACCACCAAATGAACCTTAATTTTTCGTTCGATTCATAAATTTGTAAATCTATATCATTACATGACCCATTAAATGTAATGCTATCTGTTAGTTTAAATTGCTCATAATTCATTGGAGCAATTATTAATGGTATTTCTGGTCTATCATTGATATTCTCAACAAAGAATGTAATATTTACTATATCTTTTGTATAATTTTCATCAGTTACCGAAATATTTCCATAAATTACTCCCACATCGTCATTTCTAGGTAAAAAAACAATATCTCCATTTCTATAATTCAGATTAAAATTGGGTTTTGAAATATTTGTTGAAAAAAATAATTGTTCTCCATCAACTTCAGTTATATTAATCGTAGCATTAAAATATTTATTTTGAATAGGAGTGAATTGAATCAAATTATTTTTTATTAATTTTCCATTAATATCTTTAATTATTGGTGGGTCATTTGTTGGTTTAATTACTACTTGAAATATATTACTTATACATTCTAAATGATTGCTATCGATTGCTTTTACTTGAAATTTTAATAACCCAAACCAATTTTCTTTTTTCTGAATGAAATCGAGATATTGATCGTTTATTAAGGCATCTATTAATGATTTGTTTTCTTCATATACAACTTCAAAATTTAAATTCCCATCATCTATCTCATCCCAAAAATATTCTTCTAAATTTATTAAATCATTACCATCATTTAAATCCTCATGCAAATAATATGTATCTGGAATATTTTTAATGAGACTGGGTGGTCTATATAAATATACGATAATAGATTTATCTTGATATATATCAATAGCATCTTCATGTTTTGCGAAACCACTTTTTGTAATTTCGATTTTATGTGGAGTGTGGTAAATCTTTTCTCCATTATCTAAGCAATCTCCATCTTCGGTAATATCCAATAATTCATATTCGATGCAGTCTATATATCCAATTTTCCCTTCTGAATCTGTTGATTGATTATATACCTCAATATTATTTTTATCGAATATTTTAACTCTCGCATCAGAAAGTGAATTATTATTTATATCAACTACTTTCACACCTAGATACCTAATTATAAAGACTGATGAGAATTCATCATTTAAATATATTTTAGTATGATCAAAAGTTGTATTATATAAAAATAATCTTGATTTCTTATCCAATTCAAAATTGTTATTGGATAAAGTGTTAATAGTACAATTTTTCATTGTCATTGTGCAATTAATTAATTGAACGCAATGGAATTCATTGGTTTCTAATTTACAATCACTTATTTCTACAGATGAATTATCTGAAAAATATAAAGATTGTTGTTCACAATTTATTATATTATTTTTCAAAATAGGTGAATTGCCATAAACAAAAATACCGTTAAATCTCGTGGATATTCTACAATTTGTAATTGTTATGGGAGCGTTAACAACAATGCTATTCCCTGCATGTTCTATTATACAATAATCTAATATACATTCTTTATAATTACAAGAATACCAAAATATAAATCCAGTCCAGTGATCGATCCAATCATCTGGCCAATTACTACCTGTTGGATCTTGTGTAAATGTGATCATATTATCTTTTGTGCCTATGGCTTTTAAAGTTCCATATACACGGATAACAGTTAATTTCTTCATTTTTATGATAGTCCCTGGGTTTATTACAAGGATATCATTCTGAGCAATTATTGTATCGTTGTGAATCGTATATATACCTGAATTATAAGTTATATTACCATTAGAATTTGCAACCAGATCATCCATATGCCAATAAACACCAGTTCCTGGGGTTGAATAAGATATTGCTTTCACACAATTGTTCTCAAGAATTATTAAACCATTATACATGCCATAAATTAAGCCTAAAATTAATATAGATGATAATATTTTGTTTTTAATTAAATATGAATTAACAATAACCATGGTATTTTCCCAAGAAGGCTATAAATGACTTCATACATTAATTAATGATAATTTAATTATTCAAATAAAGAAAAATGTGTAAATATATGATTTTCATATATAAGTGTTTTAGGTGTTTTATCTGTTGCCATTTCAAAACCTATTGTCCAATTGGCTGAATCACCACTTTGCAAAAAATTAGGAGAGCCGCCATTTTCATTACAACAATTATAATATTCACCTTCAGTTGTTTCTATAATAAAAGATGTACCATTAATAGTAATATTTTTATCACTAAAATTGCTCATGTTAATTGATACCATAAAATTTCCAATGTAGGGACTGCCTTGAGGTTTATCAAGTCTCCAAACAAAATTTAATATTTCTAATTCTAAAGGATATTTTATGGTAATTGAAATTGTATCATTACCCGATAGACCAAAATCATCAATTACGGTTAAAACAACTCGATATGTACCGATACTATTATATGTATAAATTGGATTTTTTTCAAAGCTTATATTACCATCGCCAAAATCCCATTTATATGATTCAATTGTATCATTTCCATCAGGATCCCAAGAACCATTGCTATTGAATTCTATTATTGCCTTCCACCAAATTGTATCAGTAAATAATGTTTGATTATTTCCTGCATTTGCAATTGGAGGTTTATTAAAATTCTCTTTAATATTTGATATATCTATTTTATAACTCTTTTCAATCTTAAGATCTTTAAAAACTATTTTATCCGGGACCGTATTCAGCGGTATTTCAAATATAATGAAACCATTAATAGAAACGTTCGGGTCTAGATCCAAAGATTCAATACAATAAGACAAATTATTAATTTCTTCAAAATAAAAGTAAGTGTTATTATTATCCGTTATCGTAATATTCCTTGGATTAAAATTTATTTTTGTATTCCCAATATTTTTAATTGTTAATTCAACTATTAAAAACTTATTTCCAACCATAAGAAACTCATTATTTTCATTTTTATCTGTAAACTCCATATTTTCGATTTTTATATCTATATCATATTTACTTTTCTCTTTTTTTTCGTTATATATACAACCTAAATTAAGGATTATAATCAATACGCATATCCCAAATATTAAAATTCTTTTGTTTATCATTTTAAACACTAATTTTTATTTATTATTGGATGTTTTTAAATTAATTTATAAGTTTGATTTCAGTATTATTTATTTTCCTTTTTTCCAGTCTTTGCCCCTTACTTTGGATGTTAGCTTTTTTAGTGCTAATATCCTTTTCTTCTCGAGAATAACATCAAATTATGCCTTAAGTTGGTTTTATCATTACTATTTGTCCTCACCCCTCACATCATCCTCTTCCACTAGTGCTTGAACCGCATTCTCAATCTTGCCCATGGGTATTTTTATTTTTGTTTCTACTTTATGTTCTTTCGCCTGTTCTTGGGATTGTATGGTTGTCTTGGGTGCGGGTAATTGCGGCAAATTTGCAGATCGTGTAGGCCCCAGCGCTCCGCCTTTTTGTTGTTGTGTTTGGACCGATACTGGTAACCGTAACCCCAACCCCTGCATGGTTCCGGTAGTTTGCTGCCCCGGTAACAACCCGGGTTTTTGTATTGTTATTTTATCTTGCATTGATCCAGGTCCAGATGCCTGGCCGGGCAGTGGTGTTCGTGCAGTTATATTTGGCACCGGCACCTCCGCTCCAGATCTGTATGTCGTGGTTTGTTGAACCGGTGCTCCCGGGCGCAGTTGGTATGGGAGCGGGTGTAATTGTTCAGGGTGTTTTTTACGTTTTTTTCTTATGAGTAAAAGTAATATTATCAATAAGATCACTACGATCATTATGATCCCAAGTGCTCCGGCAATGTACGATGCCTGATAAGGATCATCAGTATCGGATCCATTATCATCCTTTTCTGGAACGGGCTCGGTGCTGGGTTTTATTGTTACGGTTTTTATCAAACTGTGCGAGTCGCCGTTATCGTCGGTCACGGTTATTCTTACCTCGTACTTTCCCGGTCTTTCAAATGAATGGTTCTGTATCATACCATAGCCTATGGAACCGTCATCGAAATACCAGGTATAGTTCAAGACGCCCATGTCCGATATGGTGTCCGAACTATTTTCGGCAGTGAACAGGATCGATTGTTTCGTAAATGCATTTGTCCTGTTAACTTGAAGAGCGGCTTTTGGTTTGACATTGTTGACAGTTATTGTTTTATTATCCCACGCAAGATCTCCATCCAGGTCCGTGACCCTTAAAGAGATCGCATATAGTCCCGCATGGGTAAATGTATATGAAAATGATCGGTTTTGACTATTTATCACTGGTGTTGTATTGATCTTGATCTCCCAATAATATTCCAGCTCTTCGAACTCATTTTCGAAATCTCTTGAAACCATGCCGTCAAATGTGACCGTGTCATCTTCAATGATGATCTCCGGTGTATTGCCCTGGTCAGCCACAGGCCCATTGTTCAATACTTCTGCAATTTGCGTAGATGTAAACCATGCACTCCAGTTGTTGTCGCGGTCCATTATTCGAGCACGAAATATATGCTCGCCCAGCACGGCATCTTTCGGAGGTATGAAGTAAGTGCCCCAGACATACTTTGCATCATCAAACCCGATCCCCGATAGATATGAAGAAGACCAGGACATCGGCTCGGTTTCAAGTGTGGGTTTCAGGCCATGTTCGATCTCACAGGTGAGAAATTCCATTTTCTGGTAATCCTCCAGATCGTATCCTGAAACGATCAACTCAACAGGTTCACTGCGGTACAGTCTGCTTTTTTGAACCTTGAACTCGTTGATAAACGGTTTATTGTTAAGTAATTCCAACTCGGGCTGGGCATATCCCCAGGCACTTTCATCGTTATCATCATCTTTAACCCGGCCCCGTATCTGGTATGGCCCGATCTTTGAATTCAACTCAAACCCGACCACGCCCCACCAATAATTATTCTGAACGTCAAAGGTTGCCTGTCCCACATCGAGCCAACCGAATTCACTGGTAATGTCTGCGGGTCTGAAACGGTACTGAATTTCCACGGCAAGGTCAGCCACGGGATCTTCCGGATCGGCAACCACGCAACTGATCCTAACACTCTCGGAACGATGAATAACCGTACTATTCAAATTAATTTCGATCATTTCGGGCGGGTTGTTAAATACCTCCAGTGCCCTGAGAATTAGATAATAATTGCTTGCAAGCTCATTTTCGTCGGTGAATGTGATGCGAAAAGTGTATTTCTCCGCCTCCATGGACATGTTGCTGTTGACCAATATCATCCAATTATTGTTGGAGAGATCATACGAATATTGAATTTGGGAATCGTCATACGCTGACCAGGTCATGGTAGAGTCCAAAAACCATTCAAGATGTGGTATCAGATCCTGCTCCGATGTTTCCAGATCCTCGGCGTTTGCACTCAATACAAAGGATTCGCCGCGATAGATCGTATCGTTCAAACAGGTAAGGTTGAATATCTGTGGCCGGTGGTTGATATAAATTGGCTTTTGAATAATATTATTACTCTCATCCATCTCCTTGAAATAATCGTTCTTATCGATAACTGCGCGTATGTACGCATTGCCGGCAAACTCGGGCACATAGCCTATGGTGATCTTGAAACTGCCGCCAACTTTATCCAGGCTTGGGATGAACGGGTCGTCGATAAAAATTTGCTGATCATCTTTAATTAGATATACATCCAGATTTACATTTGACACGGTGCGGTTACCGATATTTGAAACCGTGATCTCGATGTCGAACGACTTGCCCTGGTTGGGCTGGTTTGTTGAATAGCTCAAACCCTCCATGGAAACATTCATATCTGGTAATGTATCGGCATACGCCGCCAACTTGGGGTCGCCCACCACCACATCCATCCAGCCCAGGAAGTTCGAGGCCATGTAATAGCTCTCGGCCAGGTTGTACCCCTCCGTGTACCGGTCGAACAAAATATCAGGATGGGCAATTGCATCCAGAAATGGCTCGTACACATAACCCTTGATCCCGGTCACGCCGTCTCGGATCAGGTCTGCGATCAGTGACTGGCCGTATGTGGTGCCGTATGTGAACGACCTACCGCCGGTGGAGACGAATGTTTCGGCGATGGACCCGGGTATCCACTTATTGTGTGGTAGAATATCGTTGAACGTGATACGATCAAAGTTCACGATACCGAATGATCGGTTCAACATTGCGATGATCCTGACCTTAACCGCACCTGCTACCGGTTCATAAACAAGTTGAGAAAGCCACCGCCATGAACTGATCACCGAACTGCGTACATTGGTATTCTGCACTTTTAGGATATTATCGCTGCTGTCCAATGCCTGGATCTGTATATGCGCGCCACCACCACCAGAGCTGGTTATGGTGGTGATATTGACCAAACCGCGCAGGTAATAACGAACCTCTGGTGTTATGGTAATGTTTTGCGCGATCCCCGTAAAGTTCGAACTTATAGAGGTCCTGTTGATCATCAATGATTTCGAGCCAGCATAAGAATCTGTTGTGTTTATGGTAATGTTATCGGTTATCCCCTGATCATATATGGGATACCATTGATCGGGTAGGGCGCCCGTGGTCGTTTCGAAACCATTGTTCTTGACGAAGTTGGTGGTATCATGGCCGTCATTGCTGCCCCAGGAGGCATAACCCATTACATTGGACTTGCCCGTGATGAATGTATTTGTAGCATCATAAAATGTGGGCTCACCCTTGGCCGTGAGTATCTGATCGGCAGTACGCAGCCAGATATTGCCGTCGCCGTACCCGCCCGGTGACCAGCCCTTGGACGCGTCGGCATCCAGTACATATAATCCGCGGTTGCCGAGGCTGATGGTGGCATTATCGATCATCCCCTTGATCTCCTGCCAGTTATACGCAGTTAGACGGGTGACAAGATACATTTCATAGTTATCCCGTTTATGGGGTTTATCTTTCTGAAAATACGGGTTAACAAACCTTCCAGCTTGACCGATATTGGACTGATTCCCACCCAGTATCAGCGTGAGCTCGCTGTCCAGGCATGCCCGGTCCCAGCCTGCGCCGCTTACGCGTAACGGCACCTCTTTGGTGGTCACTATGTAATTGATCGTTTCTGTAAGGTTGTTATTCTCGAGGTGCCCCTCGATCTGGCTCCGGATATTATTGAATTCATTTCTATCCACGGTCTCGGTTGTAGCCGTGGTGATATTGCACATGTTGATCTGCGGTATATTTCGCGCGTTCTGGAAGTACACTGCGATCCTTGTGGATAATGCGGAGTTCTCATTGTACACCACCAGTACATCGGAGTAGTCGAGTTCGACGTTCCATGTAGATGTGCGTTTATCGGTCTGTGCCATCCCGGCCCGTCCAGGTAACCGGGTAACAACTCCGGACGCCATATCAACGGCCTGGGAAATGTCATCGTCAGGTTGTGTCTCGAAGTGCTTTTCATTGATTTCCAAAATATCGTCAGGGATGGAAAATGCCTGAATTGGCGATATAACTATGGAAAATATTAAACATACTGCCAGTAAGGTTCCGGCCCATGGTCGGGAACAGTGGCAAGAATTGTCGACCATTATTTTACCTCTGATAACTACAGATATACAATGAATCTTAAGATAAATAATTTGTTGACTATTGTGAGGAAAATTCCAAGTTCCAAGCTCCAAGTTCCAAATAAATTCCAACTGTGGAAAAGCCAAAGGGTTTTCCAGAGCGAGTTAATTTGGCTTGTCAAATTAGCCTAATGATCAAGTTCCAAACACGGCATTTCGTTTAGGCTTTGGAATTTGTGCATATTATTTTCGGAATTAATTACTTAGCGAAATAGATGTAGATTCTGCTCGATTGGATCTGGCATCAGGGGTCAGGAGTGAAAAGTAAGGTGTCAGAAAGAATACGTTCCCCATTGTCAAATGAAAAGACAACAGAATGGGTCCGAGCGGTTCGTAGAACCCGAGGAAGTCCCGAAGGGGTGAACGAAGTGAGCATGTGGCTTTAGCCACTATTTTTTCGTGAAGCTTACGTTAAAATTCTCAAAATCATAATTTAAACCGAATTTTAAGGTCTCGATTGTACTCGTAGAGTACTATCGTGTTTGCACGGATGAGATGTTATTAAATTGAAAGTGGAAAAAGGTTCTTGTCCACCGCAGGCTGCCGAGGGTCGAGATCAAATTATATATAATCACGTTTCTTTTTGTTTACTTTTTCTTTAAAGGTCTGAAATAGTAGTTTCACTCACCTTATGTAAAACCTTAAGATAAGGTATTTAATTAAGAAAGTCCATATAATATACAAATAGGTGTGATAATGGACGAAATTGCCAACATCGAAGAATTTGAAAAAAAGTATCACGATGAGTGGTTAGTGATAGAAGTTCTTGAAGAGAACGAACTTGGGGAACCAGTGAAAGGCAAATTGATTGCTCATAGTAAAGTTAGGGATGAGGTTCACAAAGTCGCTAAGAAAATTAAAAGCGATCTTTGTATATTTTTTTCTGGTAGTATTCCTAAGAAAGGATATGCCTTTGCATTTTGAGTTGTGATCAAATGACAGTAAAGGAATTTGATCCAGATGCATTTGGAATTGTAATTTTTGCTACATTGAGCGGTAAAGATGGTACTCGAAGAAGAGTAAAAATGGTTTTGGATACTGGTGCAACATATACTATGATACCATGGTATATTGCTGAAGAACTTGGTTACAATCCCGCGGCATCAAAAGAATTTCTCTCTATGACTACAGCATCAGGTACTGTTGAAGCACCTATGATCAAATTAGATTCATTAAGTATTCTAGATCATCCTATAAAAAATCAAAACGTAATTATTCATAATTTACCCGAGAGCAGTCATGTCGACGGGCTTCTAGGATTAAGTTATCTTAAACATTTCAAGCTCACAATTGATTTTCCCAAAGGTATACTGGCATTAGAATAAAATAAAATAGACCACCCATTGTCCCCCGCAGGCTGCCGAGGGGTACAGCGAATTATAATTATATTCTTTTTTGATTACTTTTTTCTTAGAGCAATAATGCTAACTGGGAAAGAAAAATATTATATTTATTATCTAATTGATCTACCGAAATGTTTATTAATTTGTAATACCCTAGTATTCCCTGAGTATTACTTTAGGTGGTTATATGCAAACTGTAACAGCAAAAATAACTCCCATGTTGATTCATGAATTGGATCATCTCGTAGAAAATGGT
>JAEHCK010000037.1 GCA_020696345.1 Thermoplasmata archaeon
ATGAATCAAGGTATCTGTCAATCAACAATGAATCAAGGTATCTGTCAATCAACAATGAATCAAGGTATCTGTCAATCAACAATCACTCAAGGCATCTGTCAATCAACAATCACTCAAGGCATCTGCCAATCAACAATTAATCCAGGCATCTGTCAATCAACAATTAATCCAGGCATCCGCCAATCAACAATTAATCCAGGCATCTGTCAATCAACAATCACTCAAGGTATCTGCCAATCAACAATTAATCAAGGTATCTATCAATCAACAATGAATCAAGGTATCTGTCAATCAACAATGAATCAAGGTATCTGCCAATCAACAATGAATCAAGGTATCTGCCAATCAACAATCGATCAAGGTATCTGTCAATCGATAACACATCATGGCTACTACCCCTCGGTGACACCTCAAACGCTTGTTTTTAGAAAAAAATCGTAGTGTACTCTCACCTCACACCTCTCACATCATTTGATCATCAGTAAGTTATAACAATATCTTCAGACCTCATCCAGCTCAAAATCATCATCGATCAAATTCATATCCTCGTCTTCACTTATGTTCTCCAGTTCAATACCTTCCCAGATCGTGTTCTTGCCGCGCATTACTGTGATCGTATTCCGCTTCTTCTGAATCTCTGCAATTCGTTTCGCACGAACCACGCTGCTCATGGCCACTCCGAATGATATCAATAATATTATCAGCATCACGAATACGGTCAGGCATATCTCGAACGACTGGAATTGGAACTCATCTGTGAAATCATCAAGTGCACTAGTGTCATCATCCACTTGAGTACTGTCCATGACATTTATATCAATATCCGTGGTCTCCGACGGCCTGGACTGTGATTGCCCGATCTTGCCAAAATAGGCAACGTTTGAATTCTTTGCGTTATCCACTGCATCAATGTAATATTCCAGGTCGTCAAGAGTGACCAAGGAGGCCGGTATGTCGGTGGAATAGGGATTGGTATTGCCCATGGACAGTGAATTATAACTGCTGTCCGTCTGCTTTTTGTAATATAGATTTACCTCTTTCACTCCGCTGTCCTCGTCGATCACGGTTGCCGTGATCTTAACTGCCTGTAACTGCTGGGCAGCGGTCACTTTGATATGACTGATCTTCGGTGATGTACGGTCGTTAGCAGTAATAGGAGTTGAGAATGTATTCATTGGCGCCGAGCCTTGGGCAAACTCCATGCTGTTCAGATACCCGTCGTTATCCAGGTCCTCCATGGCGTCCTTTGGATTGTTCGGGTCCAGACCATAATACAGCTCCCAGTCATCGGACATGCCATCATCGTCGGTATCCCGTTCTATATCCAGAACAGTTACTTGTAATGTATCATTGTCATACCCGCCGTGGTCGTCGAATACCTCCAAAATTACGGTATAGGTGCCATTAATCGGATATTTCCAGTTAATATACATCCCCTGTGCATCCGGGTTTGGATCGTCATTCATGTACCATACAAATGTTAATGGGTCGTTCTCGGGGTCGGCCGAGCCTCTGCCGTCGAACCAGATGATCTCGTCAACGATGGCAACCACATCATCACCCGCATTGGCCACGGGCGGTAGATTTGCATCGGGTGAGCTCGGGCTCACAATCGAAAATTGCCAGGCGGCACTCCATTCACCAGTATTACCACTGGGGTCCAAACCTCGAACGCGCCAGTAATATTCACCAATTCCCAGGTCTGACGTATGTGTGAAGCTGGTTTTTGTGGAGATCGTATCCACAATACTGTCCACGAACAAGTCCGTTACATCTACCTGAACATGATATGATGTGACCATGTTCGAGCCAGGGTCGAATGGTTCGAGCCAGGAATGGACAGGCATATTTTCTGTGGTTCGAGCATTATTGAATGGCGCCACCATCTGTGGTGGTTCGGGGCCAACCGTATCGCGCAAGAAGATCACATATTCCAGATTCGAGTTAGTATTACCCGCCTCATCGAACACACGGATGTATACTGTGTTCTGCCCCTCCACGGGCAGTACCCAGTTTATATCCCAGTCAGTTGAATAATAAAATACTGGATTGTTCAAGGTATCGAATATTTCGAGCCAATTCCCATATGCACCGATCCTGTATTGTCCCAGCTTTAGCGGGCTGTTGTTTACGGATTCATTTGCATCGAAGTCAACATCGATGATATTTCCGGGGTCCGAGTTATACCAGCCATATTCTTTTTGGTTAACTATTACGTTCGGTGGTTCTATATCTTTTTTCACGATGATGGTTTTGCTCTCATCGTAATATTGGTTACCCGCAACGTCAAATACCCGGAAATATATCTCGTTCTCTCCTTGATCCAGTAATTCCCAGGAAATCCCCCAACCATCGGAGTAGGTCTGATTATTACCTTCGAAGATATCGAGCCATTCACCCGTTTTTGAGACCTTATACTGTGCTTTTGTGATATTGCTATTACTAATACTTGAAGTTGAAGAACCGTGACCGCCCTGGCCGTCAGAATCAGGCAGGTATGAGAAATCCACATCGATGATCTCACCCATATCCGAGCCATACCAGCCATAGACAGGTGTGTTCACGGTCAAGCTTGGCGGTTGTGTATCTTTTTTCACAATGATCGTAGTGGTCATAGGCTCGTTGAGATTGCCAGACACATCGCATCCGCGAATATATACTATGTTCTCACCTTCATCCAGGAGTGACCAGTTCACTATCCAGCTAATGGTGTATGAAGTAACATCCTGATCAAAGATCCGTATCCAATCACCATCGGTACCGATCCTGTATTCTGCAAAGTCCAGGTTGCTGCTGCCAGCCTCACCTTTTGAAAAGTCCACATTTACAACTGCACCTGGATCGGAGTTATACCAGCCATAGCTGGCTTTATTAACGATTATCTCTGGTACGGTGGTGTCCTTATAGATCTTAATATTATCGGACTTTGAGAACCCTACCTGGTCCCACACGCGGGCTTCAACATCATTTTCACCCTCGCTCAACTTGGACCAGTCTACTGACCAGTTCGTGGAAAACTCTGCATCGTTAATATCTGCGATCTTAACCCATTGCCCGCCGTTTATCCGGTACTCGGCATACGTCAGATCACTGCCGGCACCATTGTTCGAGAAATCAACATCGATCACCGAACCTGGGTTTGAGTTGAACCAGCCATACTGCTCGGTGTTGAGCATAATAGCGGGCGGCTCGATATCCTTGAGAACATAGACAGTGTCAACTGTTGTATTTTTATTGGTGGCCGAATCGTATAACTGTATTTCGATGGTGTTATTACCCTGATAAAGATCGCCCCATATCACCAACCATTCATCCGTATATGTTGTAACATCGGTGGTGAATATCATCCTCCACGGCCCACTGGCGCCCTCTGTAGGCTCGGGGTGGACCTTATAACGTGCATAATCCAAGGGGCTGCCGCCGGGGTCAGGGTTTAAAAAATCAATATCGATGACATTACCTGGATCAGCGTTGTACCAGCCATATGCATTTTGATTAATCATGATTCTAGGCGCCTTAGTGTCAATAAAGATCAGGACACTATCATCAGTTTGGTCTTCGAAGCCTACTTGGTCATAGCTGCGGACGAATATTTCGTTTTCACCTTCGATCAATTCCGACCAAGTCACCTGCCAATTGGAAGTATAATCGGTTGTATTTTCAGTGAAAATAGAGTTCCAGTCGCCTGTTGCACCGATCTTGTATTCTGCATGATCCAGCATACTACCGTTACCGCCGTTTGAGAAATCAATATCTATTGCAGCGCCCGGGTCTGTTGAGTACCAGCCATAAACACCATTTCTAACGATCACTTTCGGCGGCAGCGTATCTCGTTTAAATATTATGGTATCCAATGTTCCATCCTCGTTGCCAGCCTCATCCAATAATTTGATATATATGGTGTTCTCACCGTCATCCAGCAATGACCATTGCACCGACCAATTTGTAGTGTATTCTCCCACCTGGCCGGTGAAGACATTATACCATGGCCCGAATACCGAATTAATACTGTACTTTGCCCAGGCTAACGGACTATTCATAGGATCGACTAAAGTTGGAGTTACATTCGAAAAATCAATATCGATCACAACCCCGGGGTCGCTGGTGTACCAACCATAATTCACCGAATTAATAGTGATATAGGGTGAGACTGTGTCCTTTTTGATCGTTATGTTACCCATAACCCAATGGTTCGGATTCGCACTATCAAAGCATCGTATGGCTACCTTGTTATATCCTTCAACCATCGACGACCATACCTGTGAAATGCTCCATGGTGAATTGAACTTAACATGGGGTGTATTGAAGATTGTAAACCAAGGCCCAGCAGGTGATAATGCATATTCTGCCCTGCTGAGGTCAGTCTCTCCATCCGAATCAAAGAATACCTTGATCACTTCACCAGGGTCAGAACTGTACCAACCATACTCTGATTGATTTATATCCATGATTGGCGGGTTGGTATCGTTGATAACCTGTGATATTTTGCCTTCATATGGGTAATAATTATATTTGGTTGCTGTGACATTGATCTGTTCACTTGAGGTAGGATTTATCATGAAACTAATGGTTCCAGTGACATTGGTTGTACCATATTGATATATGCCATCGCTCTGGATACAAACCAATGCGTCTTGGAGTGGGGTGGCTCCATCCTTAACCGTGATAACTAATGTTTGTACGCCAACGTAAGTATTCATCGGGTGTGTTACATCCAGAGCTTTGGGCTGGTCGGTCCAGATCGGTAATTCCGGGTCACCCAGCAGGTTTAATGCGTATTGTATCCAACGGTAAACGTTCGCCGATTGCGAAGACGGCACATATTTAACCTTTGATTCCGCCAAGGTTTCTCCGATATGATAAACATCCTTTTGCAGCAGCTGGTTAAAGAATTCCTGGTCAAATCTATTCGATGTTCCGCCGGTTGGAAAACCGGGCGAGTACCAACCGTACCTGCTGTTCCCCACGAAGGCCACGGTGCCGCCATTGGTATTCTTCACAAAATGTTCAGCAATACAATCATTACGCTCAAACGCTGTGGTGATGCAGCCAATGGTGTATAATATTCCCTGTTCATATTTATTCGTTAATGAATCCACATCTGATCTTACCAACGAACTTGGGCCTATGCTCATAACATTCCAGTTGCAATGGCCAGCATGGTTGATGATGCCTTTTCCTGCATTCATCTGCGCAAGTGCGCTGGTCTTTGACAAGTTGCTGAGTGTTTCATATAATTTGGTAATAGTAAACCTGGATGGTACGTATGTGCTGCTAATTACATTCTTTGAAATACCGCCATCGGTATTAGCATCCAGTTTCTCCGCCATGAACAACATATCCAGCTGGAAGTTGGTGCTTGAATTTTTCTCATAAAATAATGTCTTCTCCACGAAGTTATCCACTTCTGCCGTGCTCTCCACAGGCGCCCGACCAACATATACATCGTAATACAGGTTGATATTATCGTTCGGCTCGCCGAATATGCTGTCCAGGTCGTCATTCCAACTACCGTCCAGATCGGCATAATATAGGTCAGTAGGTATATTATCCGCCGGGTAGTCCAAGACCTTACCATAGCCGCCACGGTATGGGATCACCGAGATATCGCCGCCCAGAAGTATCCATTTAGCGCCCCATGTCTTTTTTGCATCTCTAATAAAGTTTCTGATCTTGTCCTGTGTATCGTTACCCGTGTATGTGCTTTTTATCCAGCCATCGTCGACGATGGTGGCGGGGACGCCTTTTTTGGTCTTCCATTCAACAAGCGGGTAAAAGTTCGAATAATAATTTGTTGAGTTCGTTATCACAACATATTGTATATCTTCCGATGTCAGGTGTGAGCCGAGTGGTTGACTTCTGCTGCCACCACGCGTACCTATACTCATACCATTGCCAACGGTCATTAACCCGTTGTTTGCATCATTGTTAGTATAAGTATAGAACCTGTCAAGATCCCCGGGGTTGTTGATGACCGATCGTAAGTTATCATAGACCGATCGGTCCAGGGCCAGGGACGGGCTGGCAGTACTGCTGTCGGCCGGTGCACTGGCTGCCGACTCATGGGCAGGACTTACCTCAGAAAATTCCAGTTTTACATTTATCTTCGTGTAAATAGTAACTATCTGCCCCTGCGGCCAATATTGTACGGGAAATACCCTTAAATGTGCCAGCTTAACATTTTTATAGACATCCACCAATAGAGGCTGCAAAACCTCGCCGGGGAACAACGATCCCGAATCGTAGATACTCCTGTCTTTTATAAAATCCGAAGCCACTTCCTGCTCTTCAGTATATGTCGATGCAGGCACATATTCGGAAATTGGTCTCGGCTCTTGGGTGGGCAATAGATCATACTGCCCGTTCAAAGTTACCACTTCCAAAACAGTCGAGGTCAATTGGACAGTACCAAGTCCAGCATTAGGTGGCAGTGCAACTGATAATAGTTTATAAGGTATGGCAGGTGCACCAGTGATTTCCAATAGCTCGCAGTCGGGCATGGTTAATATGTCATAGTCTCCAAAAGTTTCATGGGTCAGATCTTCGAGTGCAAATGTAAATTCAAATTCGATATCAGATCCGAACCCTGTATATTTTTCATTTGAAATTGTTGAGGTAGGTGGCAAGGTCGGCATGGTCATTGTACTTGGACCAACATCGGTGGCCGCATCCAATGAAATATCGATCTTGTTGTTATCCTGGATATTTTCAACTAATGTATCCTCATTTATTTTACCCAGGCCCAAACTCATGCCTGATAGAACCATGATAAAAGCAATTAGGCCAACAAAAATTAAACCGATCCGATCTCTATTCGGAGTGTGTTTTTTCATAACAGATCCCCTTATGTAAAATGTTCTTAAATATAAAATCTTATTCTGAATGGCTAATCAATTTCTTGTGCATTATTTTTTTGATTTGTGTTGAAAAAATATTTGCATGATAACTTTTTAATTATTATTTATATTTAGTTAGTCGTATAGATATAAAATATTATACTGTTATAAGAAGATATTTTGGTTCATGTTATATATAATTAGTGATATATTTTGCCCTTATTTATATATCCCTAAATAACTTCAAGTTCGTCTGATAACCAGTTTGTCTTTTTATTTCCGTTTAATATCTTTGAACATTCCTGTTGTGCAATGTCTACAATATCGCCGATATAGGTCATTGTGGTCTCGATACTGCTATGCACCCAACAACAATAAACGCCACCGTCAGCAATGGCTCACCGATCTTCCATCCGGCAATAGCCATGATTATACTGAATGTGGTTAAACCACTGAATAATAAAATTCGTAGCGGGTTCATCGAGATGCAATTACCAGACGACCTATTTCAACAAGTTCATAGATAAACATGAATATTAGATTCATCGATATTAATAATAAATTAAAGACTAAATATACAATTCTGTCGTTAAACAATTCACTCCAATATTGGGAATTTAGTAACCCAAAAAAACATAAAATTATGGTAAGATATACAGATATAGAAAATGACAATATATATGTATCCAGCGTTTTTCTACTGTTTTCTTTTATTTCCAATATCATTTTGTTGATATCTTCCTCTTCTTCCTTATTTTTCATGTAGTCAAAATCTATTGTTTCATCTGGTCTTGGTCGACCTTTATATTTAATGTCCTTATATTTATCTAAAAAAAAGACATAAATAATGATTACCATACCCCAGAGTGCGGCCATACCTTGTAATATAGAAGATAAAATCCAATATGTTGTTTCAGCATCCATAATACTCACTTCAACCATGTATAGCTATTCTTAATTAATTATTTTTCTAAAATATTTATTATCGACATTTATTTATATCAAAACCTAAATCATGGTTTTTCGGGAGTGGGGTTTATGGCAACGTTAAAGGATATGTCTATAAAAACAGAAAAAAAAGTCAATGCATTTATATCTCATAGATGTAAAGATTATAATGACCAACCTTGGAGAACTACTTTTGAAAATTACTTAGAATCATATCGAATTAATCCTGTTTATGGTTGTTCACTGGAAACAGTGATTAAAGGTGATTTGGAAGATTATATTAAATTGGCTATGAATAAATGCAACATTTATATCGCAGTTAAAACAAAATTATGGGGAAATGCTGATAAAGAAGGTTGGCCAGCCCAAGAATATGAATTTTGGAAAGAAGAAACAAAGGGATACATTGAAAGGTATCGGAATAGTATAGGGTTTTTAATTAATATTTCAGACCGAAATACAATACCCGTATTGAAGAATTTGTACACATACCATATGAGGATTCTTAAATTTGAAGATCTAGGATACCCTAATAAGTCGAAAGGTTTTGAACAGATTTATAGTAAAGGCACTTATTCATTGAATATTAACCCACGATATGTTAAGAAAATTCCTGCTCTGTTTACCGATTTGGTCAGAACTGCTCAAAGACAGGAAGAAATAAGAAAAATTACGTAAGGTTATACCTCGGTTTCTTTGGTTTTGGTGGCTTCCACAAAACTTCGTGGTTCCGCAAAAAATGATGGCAATGCTTACAAAATACCTTGCCGTCATTGTCGTAAAATACCATGCGCCGGCAGATCGCACATATCATTTATATCATCAATGCCATGAACGGTGCGATTTGGGTTTAGATTCAGTGAGCTTTTTATAGTGCTTAATCACCGGATCGTCATCACTCCCCTTGACATAATGTATTCCCGATAATACCCCAAGCGAGTTTCCGGTCTTACGCCAATCTTTTACTTCGGCCAGCGATTTGCCGTATTTCTTCGCCAGGAGCTTATCGGCCTCATCCCTGGGTGAGATAGTGCTCGGGTTCTGGCGTTTCGGCCTTAGAACCGCTTAAAACGGGCTTATTTGACGTTTCTGTATTTAAGAAGTCGCCACCGTGACCGCTTGCGATTGCTCTCATCCTTTCGATCACAGTTTCTGCACGCTCCGGATCGCTCCGAAATCGTATCCGAACATGACATTCCTTACAGATCAGCGATGGAATGTGTTCCGAGAAATCACCCATTATAGAACTAAATACCGCCTGTCTGGTCTGATATGGTGTTTTACGATAGATTGTATCGCCGTCATAATCACCACTTGGCTTGATAATGTTCTTATCCAGCACGTCACGACATCCAACACAACAATATTTGTATATAGATTCCTTCAGTACATATCGAAGTATCTCAAAGTCCTCGCTGGATGTGGGTTTAACCTCTGGAATAACTACCTTATCCTCGATGTTCTTGATTAGGGTCTTATAAGTCATTGTTTATCACGTTCCTTTAGTGCTTGTTCTATCTTATCCAGTCGTCTCTGGATGTCAGTGATCTCATAGGTTTTTATCAATGAATCTGAAAGTGCTTTGATTGATCTGGCCATGTCTGGCGTTAACTCGTCTTTGATCTGGTTATATAATGCTTGTTCCAGTATTGTCTGGACATCCTCAGCGTTGGCCGGTGGCTTGGATATCTTGAATTCTGGTTTCCTTAATCGCTTGGATACTATGCCCCCGAGCTTGCCCAATGTAGCCGGGTCGTATTTGCCACTATGTAACACACACCTGGGTTTATTATCCTTGATGGATTCCTTCGTTGCGTAAGCATGGCATTTCTTGATCTTAGTGCCGTCCTTATCTGTTATCCAATCTTCGCAGTATTGTCCCATTGTATCGCCTGTATTAATGTTGATAATTGATTATAATATGCCCTATAGGTTATAGGTTGTCTTGCTGTATAGCCTATGATATATAGTTGGTAGCTTATAATGATTTTGGTGAGGGTGTGGTGATTGTTATTTTTGAGGGTGTGCCAGTGTCTCCAACTTGATATATCAAGGAATATCTTTATCTGATAGGTTTAACCCACTATGGAAAGAATATCATCCTGGAACATCTGATTTGCTCCCCTTTTTAGGCTATTTATGAACATTAACCACGGGCTTTTTAGGTGTCTGGCTATGACATTAACCAACATTAACCACGATCAACCACGCCGGTTTTGGTTGATGTTTGACGGGTGTCCAGTCAAAATAAAAAAGAGAATATAATAACATTAACCACATAAAATCAATATCATATATAAAAGAATACTAACATCCCAATTGACCTGAGCGATAACAGATGGCTTAAAATGATTGAATTAGCAACTTTTTCAGGTGGGTATATGGTTTTATTGGATATTTAACAAGCGGACAATCTTTACACTGATTTGATTTTTTATCATAATTTTTTGAATTTAATTCTTTCTCAATTTCTCTATGTCTTAAAGTCTGAGTTTGGATGCCAGTATTTCCAAAAGCTATACAACTACAATAATTTATATGCCCGAGGTCTTCATATGTGGCAATTAAATAACGAGGCAAATTTACTTCATAAAATAAATTAAATTTCTTTCCAGGATTTTTTATAAAGATGAGTGCGGGATAAAAAGATGCGTCTTTATTTGGAGGAATTCGGTTACCTGTTGCCCTCGTATTAAATTTCATTTCTTCATCATTAGGTTCTACTCTATATATTACTTTATTTTTTAAATAATATGTATTCATTCCCCATCTTTCAACACCCAGTCTACCCTCATTCGATATAGTATAAAGCCAAAATAATTTACCCACGAATTTGGAAAATGTCGCTTTGTCTCTTGAATCCTTTGGGTCATGTATTTTCTTTTCGATATTTGGAAAAAGAATTGGTCTGTTCATAGTTATTTCCAATCTATGTATTTTTTTTGATTGCCACCAACTAAAAGCCCACCCCCCTAATGCTATTAAAATTGTAATTACAAATCCCCAGAAAATTACCCATTGTTCGAATGTAAAAGGCCACATACAAAAATCCAAATAACCAATTACCCATAAAAGGCTTGTTATAAGCACCGCCGAGCAATACCACCTATTTTTCACTCAAGTCTCTACAACTCAACAGAACCCATCTTAACAATACAACCAACATCTCAAATAAAACGATAGAAAAAAAGATAGAAAAAAAAGAAAAAAAAAACGGAAATAAGTTTAGATAATTAGTGATATATTTTGCCCTTATTTATATATCCCTAAATATAATGATCATTTAATAATTGATAAGAAAATTAGTTTGATTGGTGAGAATAGAAACAAAACAAGAATTTAGGGAGTTTGGGAGTGTGCGGGTGTTGGAGTATAAGAGGGTGGGAGTTTTCCGAAACCTCCCGCGACAATAAATCTATGATGGGCGAGTAAAATTCAGGAATTTAGATTAAATTAGTAACTCAATATCCAAATTCCGCATCATGATTATTCATTAACCTCTCAACATTTTTTTTTTTTTAATCTCTTAAAAGAAAATGATCATTCTAACGATATTTCTTAAAATAAAAAACAACAATAATAATTGAAATAATAACGATTACACCAATTAAACAAAAAGATTCCCAACCCTCAAGCAAACTTTTTGGGTAATCGGATATGTCTGGATCCGAATGTGTATCATTGAAAAATATTGTTTTAATTAACTTTAAATTAAAATGATCCGAACTGATATGACCGGTATGACCATCATTCAAAGGATCATATGGTTCGATTTGATAATAACCATTTACCATTACATTATTAATTGTTCCATTTTTGGCATGTGATGGTACATTAAAAGTTAAATTAATAGTTCTACTACCACTTGAATAGAATTTCATTATGGGAGGAGAAACCCCAGGGTCCCAACCATATTCATCGTCTGAATATAAAAAAACATTTACATATTGAAAACTTTCGCCGGTTCTAGAGACCTCACAAGTGATAATACCCGGAATTGAAACATTCCTTATAGGTGTTCCATTACCAAAAACTTCATACTCCTTTTGGGGAAAGGTAACTTTTATATACACTTGAACAGCACTTGTATTTATTGAAAGAATTAACAAAACTCCCAGTAATAACAAGAATATAAAAATTGATAAATGAAATCGGTTAGGTTTTTTAGATTTTAAATTATATTTTCTTTTTGCATTCATAATAATAGATTATTGTTCAACAATAATCCCCACATAATCAATTAATTGTAAATTTTATCATAATTTTTTATACTAATTTCTAATTTTAATAACAAAATAGTGTTATTTAAAAGTATGCGGTAATTTAAACCATAATTGAAACCCCCCCCCGATTTAATCATCTCGCCAAAGTCACTTGTATATGTTAGCATTAATAAATTATACGTTTGCTATAATACCCAGCAAAAATATACCTTGCATATTAGTATATTCCCACCAACAATCCACCATCAAATAAATACAACAATATGTTTTACCTTTTTTAATATTTTATTGTAAAAAAAAGTATAGAAAAAAAAGGAGTTACCAGGGGAATCGGGAATTGATTATTTTTAATTAAAAGGGATTTGGCAATTGTTATATTATTCCCTACTCATTAATAATATAGCCATTCCCCATTTCAAAATTTTTCCATTCTCCATCCAAGCGAGTGGAGCGAGCGTATCCACCATACACTATTTTTCATTTTCTAAACAATTACTTTCTCAGTCCAATTCTTTTTTCAATTTCAAAAATGTTGTTTCATCGATCTCGTTGCTTAAAAGTTTCTTGATCAATCGCTTTAAAATTTCATAACGTAATTGCTTATTTTCCAAATATTCATAAATGACTTTATTGCCATTTGGCACCTTACGCACAAGACAGAGTTTCATTAATTTATTGAGGTTCCTACTTAATGTTATTCGATTTATCCCAGTCTTTTTTACTAATTCTTTTTGATTAATTTTAGGATAACTCTTTATCATCAAGATTATTTTATCTTGAGCACCTGTTAATTCGTATCCTGTAATTGCATCGGAACCTTCATGTTTTTGAATTATATGCCTTTCTCCATTATGTGGATAATAATATCGTTTACCTTTTTCCAATCCAAAACTGATCCTTTTTGACCTTTCCAAATAAGTTAAATGATAACGAAGTGTGCTTTCATTCAATTTTAACACACTCTTCAATATAATAAAAGAAACGCCAGGGTGCGCCATAATGTGAGTGTAAACCAGTTTTCTGGTTTCGTTTTCTATTGATGTATCAACTTCCATCATCAAAATTCACCTTTTATCAAAGGAGAAATATTCTATTTATCTGAATATTAATGATCTTTTTTAATACGTTTATTGGTATTTCAACCTAACCAGTCGATCTCATTAAAAGGAAAAGTCAAAAGGTAAAATGCAAATTGTAAAAGTAAAAAGTAATCAGAACTTTTAACTTTTAAGATTTTACTTTTCAAATTTGACTTTAAAAAAAAATGCGTCAATAATTATTCTTTTTGCGAAGCATTTTTTTTATTCCCCCTAATATCAGTTTCTCCTGATTCTATTGATCTGATATGTCATTCTTCAGGAAGGCTTGATTCGAATTCAAGTTTCTCTTGTTCTAATAATTTATATGTTTCTTCCGATATCTGACCGTTTTGATATTTCATTTTAAGATCTGTCCACAGTTCGTGATCTGAGATCCCCGATTCTTGTTCTTGTGCTACATCACCTTGAATTACCTCATCTCGCACCTTCCTGACGAGTGTATCAGAATCAAATGGTTTATTGTTGTGCATACTTTTATTTTTATTTTTAACTATAATTGAGGAGAGTATTCCAATGATTAATATTATTATAAATATAATAATAACCCCCATTAGATAAAAATCTTTTGATGACCGATCCGAACTCGAATCTTCACTATGTCTATTTGGATCATTTGGGAAATCATCTAATTGTAATCCTGTGGTGGAATCATCTTCTGACATGCCGAGATTCCAGAAATCAGGATAATCATCACCATCTGAATCTACACTGGCAGATGCATCATTGGGGAATTTATCCAATCTTAAACCGGTGGTCGAATCGGCTTCTGACTTGCCGGGGTTCCAGAAATCAGGATATTTATCACCATCCGAATCAACACTGGCAGCGGAATCGTCTGGGAATGCATCGATACTATCCAGTACACCATCACCATCACTATCAGTGTCCTTTTTGGATTCAACTACTTTGACTTGAATATAACAAGTATCCTCAGCCGTAAGTGTGCCATCTGATACACTTAGAGTTACTTCATATTGCCCCGGTTGACTATAAGAATGATTAGTTATATCTGAATTTAACCAACCTGTGGTAGACTCGTCCCCGAAATCCCAGTTGAATGTCAGTACATTTCCGTCAGGGTCGTTAGACTTGCTGCCATCGAAATTCACTGCTTCATCAACGAAAACATCTTGGTCCGGACCTGCATCTACATTTGGGACGCGGTTTTTCACCGTCAGTGACAAGAGTGCAGTATTAATTTCTCCATCTGAATCCTTTACTTTTAACTCAACTGAATAATCTTGCGGGCCTTTGATATACTTATGTTTTACAACCGGATCAGTTGTCCAACCCGAATCAGTTCCATCACCGAAATTAAAGTAATATTCAAGTTCAGTCCCATCCGGATCATACGAACCGGAAGCATCGAATACCACTTCATCTAATACATATATATCCAAATCCTCGACTATTAATGAAGGTACTGGTTTTCTATTTTTTATTAGGATCTCATTGATCGAAATTTCATCACTCAATGTGCCATAATTATCTTTTACCTTTAATGAAATCGCATATTTTTTCGTGCCATCGGTATATTGATGTGCTATTGAAGCAGTGGTTATCCAACCTGAATTATTTCCATCACCAAAATCAAAGAAATAGTAACTTATTTGACCATCCGGATCTGTTGATAATTTACCATCGCATAAAATATCGGAATAAGTGTATGTTTCTAATGGATCTACCGCTAGTTTTGGTATTGGCCTGTTATTAACAATTATTTTCAACTCAACATTATTGGCGCTGGTTGCCCCATCATCGTCCTTGACCGTAAGTTCGATCCCATATTCCTTTGAACGATCAGCAAATATATGACTAACAACGGGTGTTAGAACCCAGCCGGAATTGGTGCCATCACCGAATTCAAAATAATATTCAGATACGATCCCATCCATATCTGATGATCCTATTGCATTGAAGATCACTTCTTTTGTTTTAACATCTTTGGAATCTACCTTAAGTTTCGCTATTGGGCGTCGATTGAGAACTCGAACACTTATTTTCCGAGAATCCGAGGCACCCATATCATCCTTTACAGTTAGGGTTACTGTGTAATCACCATCATCCATATAATAGTGTTCCACTACCTTGCCATATGCAATCTTACCGTCGCCAAGATCCCACATATAACTTGTTATCACACCATCGGGATCAGATGAATCTGAACCATTAAATACTATATTTTCAAAGGTATTCACAACATTATTTCCACTTATGATAGCGGTAGGAACTTGATTGTCCCTGACGATAGACACAATACCATTGGTCCTGGTTGTCTCCGGAACACTTGGGAAATAAACCGTGCCATAATTAAGTATCTCGGAACCGGCTGTGGTATCAGCCCTAACTTTTATACTAATATTTGCGTAGCCACCCGAACCCGGGCCGACTTCACCCACGAACCAAGTAATTGTCCGGGTTAATTGATTATATATCCCGGCAGACGCTATTATCGAGCCATCACTGGTACTCATCACAGGCCCGATCTCCAAAGTGGAATCATCCAAATATTCGCTTAACTCATCTGTAAAATATACACCAAAGGCGATCCCTTGCCCCTCATTCTCAAATTCGATTTTATAATCCAGGCTTTGTCCTTGAGTTACATTACCTTCGGGACCGTATTTCATGTTCGGATCCCTGGCAGGGGTTACTCGAGTCATAAATGAACCTGAAGCTAAAGTTTTATTTTGGATAAAATCTCGAATAGAGCCATTGCAAAATAGTTTCGTGCCCCAGGATAAACCCCAGTTCACTTTTACTTTTACGCTCAGGTGACCTTTGCTTTTTGCCGAAATATTAAAGCGCCAGACCACATCATGGTTGGTCGAATTATATACTCCACCGCCTGTGTTGGATTTATATGTAGTATTATTGGGGAGTACTATTATTATCTCAGTATTTACAGCGGATTTCAAGCCAATGTTCCTGTATTCAATAAAATAATTGATGGTCTGTCCAGGGCTTACGCGCCACGGACCCCAGATATGTATGAGTAAAAAGACTCTCGGTGGCAAGCCAATATCTATCCTTTCGAGGGTAAAGTATAAGATCCTTTTCGTACCGGTTTCGTCTAACTTACCGAAAGCTAAGCCCCAAAGTGGCTCGGTAAAGAAACCGGTTAGTTTGGTAATATTTGGTGAAACTGGTTGATCATAGGTCCAACCCGAACCCGAGCCCCAGGCACAAACGTAAGTGATCATCGAAAAGCCAAAACCATAATATTGGCTCGTTTTATTAGTTATTCTAATATGTGTTATGACCACACTTATCGATTTGTTGTAATATCCGGTGGCGTTTCCACTGAAACTGCTCTGTAATATGTATATCTGGGTAGTTTCATTTTTAGAAGTTTTATGATCCATGGTGCCATTTACGTTTAGCTGTACAAAGATCAAGTCGTGGCCCAAATGATTGAGCGTCCAGGTCGAGTTGTATAGGTTATAAACACCACTACCGTTCACTTTCTCCACAAGATATCCATCGGTGAGACCGCGCAAACCGCCAAAGACCGTGCCCTTAAGGTAGAACTTTCGCTCACCCGATCTATTAAACAACATACCCTGCCAGCTGCCCTCGTACACTTTCCCCTCAATAACGGCTCGGTAGGTTGATCTAAAGAACCCGAAACCGGCGAAGTAGCTGGAATTTATCTGAACTATTTCTAATTCAGTGATATTGACTGTTCCGTTTAACGTCCCAGTAATATTAGCATCTAATCTAGCGGTTTGAATTAGTAATGATACTGTTTTATTAGTTGTTTGTGAGGAATCCTCAAACAATTTCATTTTCGTTGTGGATGGTATTAAGGTATAGTTATCAATTGGATCCATTAACGGGAAATAATCTTTATTTACTGGTTTTTGGGTAATGTTATATGTTGTATCGCCAATTCCATTGGAATCGGAATCTATCCCTGAATAATCATCCCAATAATTCCCCAGGTAGCTAGTATAATTTTCACCCTTATAAAGATATGATAATGGTAATGATGAGTTCCAAAGATTGAAACTGGAAAATTCGCCGGCATTTTTAGTATTGTTTATAAATTCGTTGAGATAGATCTTATTCCAGATATCATTGGAAGAACCCCAAATGCCCGTAGGGTTATCATATATTTTATTAAAAATTATTAGATTATTACCTGCAGGATAGGCAGTTATACCAAAACCTGAATTCTTTGATATCGAATTTCCGGAAATTGTATTCTTATGCGAAGAATACATATCAATTCCGCAATGCTCACTGTGTTGGCTCGTATTTTTATTGCCATTGCTATCAATCTTATTATTTGTAATATTATTATAATTTGAATAATGAATATTTATTCCATGTCCAGTCCAATTTGAAATATTATTACCAGAAATTTTATTGTATTCTGAAACATAGTAGATATTCATACCACTCATATCCTCATGCTTTGATGGGCCAATGATCTCGTTGTTTTCTATTGAATTATATTTTGAGGAACTTATCACTATATTGTTGTTTAGGAGTATGTTATCTACTACACTATTATTTCTTGAGTGATAGAAACGTATACCATGCCATTTGTTTGCAGAAATACGGTTATTCCGGATGGTAATATTTACAGATTGGCTAACATAGATTCCCGTATTTCCGTTGGAGGATATATTATTATTAATGATCTTACAATCTTTGACCTCGTCCAATGCTATACCCGCAGTCTCCTCATTGGAGCCACCATTCATAACCGTGAAGCCGGAAATTTTCACACCATTTGCATCAATATAAATTACACTACTATTGCCGCTACCTGGGCCATTAATGATTGTGGTATTCATGTCTTGACCGATCAAATTGAGTGTTTTGTTGATAATCAGGGTCTCATTATACAGACCACTATATACGTAGATCGAGTCTCCAGTACTAGCATTATCTATTGCCGACTGGATCGTAGTGAGGTTACCTCCACCAGTACCACCTACATAAAATGTTGTGGCTTTTGTTTCTAAATTATTGTTCTCGAAAATAAAAAGGCCGAGAAAACTGCTGAAAATTAATAGAGTCGTTAAAATTACCGAGACAGATTTGATACTAAATTCTTTATTTCTTCCTTTCAAATTACTTTCCCTAAACATAAGGATATACCTCCCCAGAATTATTTTTATTTTAATAATGGAATTCTTTATTCAAATAAATACAATCTGACAAAGGCGGGTAACAAAGCTGGCTTGCAATTAGAATTTAAACTTTGTGACAACTATAGTTACAATCTGCTACTTGTCGTGGTAAAACCAGAAAGCCATGTAGTTAACACCTAGCATTGGAAGTGTTTCTAATGTTGAATTGGTGTGTTATGATGAAAAGTAATGATGAGTTAAAATGTGTAAAATGCAACAAATGGGCAAAACCAAGTACGATCAGGTTAGAAGGATTCAAGGTTCGATGTTGGAAATGTCAAAAATGTGGCGAAACCTACCTACATCCAGGCGATGCTAATAGAGTACTGGCATTTAACAAATTGAAAAACGAAGTGATCAAATCTAAATTAAGTTATAGTGGTAATTCTTTAATTGTGAGGATCCCCAAGAATATCGTTAATGCCCTGGGGCTGAAAAAAGGTGAAAGTATAAAACTCGCTCTCGAAGGGCCAAATAAAATTACAGTCACAATTGCATGATCAATATCTATTCTACAAAAAAATGCTATGCAAAACGAAATGATAATTAACACATTTTTTTATAAAGAGATAAATCCGAAGTATGAAATTCGAATCTCTAAACAAATTCGAAATAAGAATATCCCAAACTAGTTTTTCCTGCTGATGTTTGGAATTTAGTATTTGTTTAGGGGGTTGGAATTCCATATTAATTATTACTTTTTAAAAGGAATTCCAAGCTTCAAGAAAAATAGTGCAAACTCAATAATAAATCCTATTTTTATGTGAATTTAGAACTTCGGATTTAGAATTTTCTTTCATTAATTTCCATTTTTAAAGACGAATTCGACTGGTAGCATTCAAATTCCTATTACGTATATATAAAAAATGGGAGTATAACATTGCAGTAATTAGTATGGATAAATATTATTCGAGCTTCCCATTTCTTAGTTGCGCCATTCGCATTAAGCTACGAACGAGGGGTGTGGTGTCTGCAGGGTGTGGGTTTCGGCACGGTCGAAGAAGCAAGACAGGGTGGAAGGTAATATCAAACACCGAAGCCGAGTTCTCACGAATAAATTATTGATTAGCAGTTGGATATTACGCTTAATTATTGAGATATTCATTTAAGGTTGTAATATTAAAATGAAAGACAGGATGACCGATTGACCGACAGACCCGTAGACTAGCAGACCAGCCGACCGACAGACCAACCGACCTGTAGGACTGTCTCTCAAAGCCCTTCCTGCTCTTCTTCTTCCACTTCGTCACCCATGACTATCAGGTCTTCCACTTCTTCCAGCTCTTCCGCTTCTTCTCCATCCCAATATATCTTATCACCATCGGCAGTTTTGCTTTTCGATCTTACATTCTGTTTGGAAATTTCTCTGGCCTGGAACGCACTACGAAGAGCTAACACGAAACATATTATCAGCACTATCACGATGATAAGCACAACCAAACATATACCCGCATCGGTCAAACCGAAGGGTTTGCCTACTTGTTCGAAAAAGTCACCATCATCATCATCTTCTGATTCGGTAGTGGATTTTTCCCTTACATCGATATTGATGTCATTTTCTGCAGTTGGCCGTACTTGGGTCATACCGGTTTTACCATAGAAGATCACATTGGGCACCGATGCCCAATCTTCGGCCTCGATGTAGTATTCCAGATCGTCACGAGTTAACATTTCTCGCGGTAGTTCGAATTTGTAGGTATTCTGATCACCACTGATCTTATACATGGCTACGGAGGAGTATTCCGAATTTGGCTTTTTCTTGAAATTCAAGGTTACATTACGCACACCCGAACCGTTATCATAGACCAACGCAGTGATCGTAAATGTTTCCAGAAGTGTCGCGGTCTTACGCGGTTCATGTATAATAACCGGTGGTGTGGTATCCTGAACAGTTCTTCGGGTTGAGTCCGGATCGTTTGGATCTGAGCCCGATAAGAATTCTAACAAATTAGAGTATCCATCCATGTCCGAGTCCAGGTTGGCGTCAGTGTTATCTTTTGGGTTCAATCCATACTGTACTTCCCAACTATCGTACATTCCGTCATTATCGTCGTCGCTATCAACAGAATCGGGTACGCCGTCACCGTCGAAATCCTCATCGCCGATCTTGGTTGTTTGAAATGTATATATATTACTCTGTGTCGGACCGTTACCTTTTTTATCGGTGGAAGAGACCTTGTAATAATAATTCGTATCTGGCGCTAATCCCGAGAGAACCAATGTATGGAATGTGGTATATGTCTTATTGAATCCCGATATGAGCATATTATCGGTAGTGCCGTATAGAACCCCGCTGTCCGCAGGCTCGTCAGTTATCCAGAACATGGTTGCCGAGCTCGAGGTGATCTTAATAACCTCGGGACCATAAATTATCAATGGTGGCGAGTCGTCTTCGGACGTTATCTTTATCTTGATATAACTATCATCGCTATGAGGTCTAATAGTAGTTTGACCATAATTGCCAAAGTACATCTCGTTGGCTGCCGGCGAGTTATCCACCGCCCCCAAATAATAGTCAACCCCTGCAAAGGACACGACACTGCCGGGTAATTCAAAAAAGTACGGATCGCCATGGATCATCCTACCCTCATTAAAGGTCTTTTCACTGCTCTCTTTGTAAAATACTTTTACCTCTTTCACACCGGAGCCGTCGTCGATCACCGTGGCCACAAGTGCAATGGTCACACCCGCGATACCAGTGGTGATCTTTTGATGGATCACGGTGGGCGGGATCATGTCGGTCTCCGTTATGTTAATATTGATATCATTATCATCTCCTGGCCTTGTAAAGGTCGAGCCACCCTCACCATAATATTTTTTATTTGGTTTCACTGAATTATCTGACGCGTACAGGTAATACCCAATGCTTTCGTCCGTGACGAACGACCCGACGATCTTGCCAGTAAAAATACTTCCACCCGTGCGGTCCATGTTTATTGCAGAATAATTATTGTCACTTTCATGTTTATAGAATAATTTAACTTCTTTCACATCCGATTGCCGTTCCGTGATCATGGCCGTGATCGTGATGGGTAACCCTTTGATGGCATAGTATACTCTACTATGTAGGATCAATGGCGCATTGAGATCATATAGTAATTTAGCGCTGTTGTTCTTTGTGTAATCAATATTGTAAGCATTATCGATCAACCAGATATATATAGAATATTCACGCGAGGGCGGATTATCACCAGGGATCTTAAGAGCTTTAATACTGGAGATGTTGTCTTTTATTATTAATGAGCCAATATTCTCGGTTGGCTCCGAGAACCAGTAATACAACCCGTAAATACCCGAATGGTCGGGCGGGTTTGTCCATGAGATGTCGAACCGATTCGCACTTGTCCATCCTGATGGTGTGACACTTAGATCCACCGGCGGTTCGGGTGGTTGGTCGTCGAAGTACAACTTCACAGAGCTTCGGTTTATGTAATTCACGTTACCCATTTTATCTAATAACCATACATATACCGTGTGCACACCAGAACCAGGAACCGTTATGTCATCGATCATATTGAGATATGTCTTCTTAACCAGCTTACCATCGGTATTTTCAGTTGGTGGTGAGCCGAGCTTATAATACACACCTGCAATACCCGAGTGCTCATCCGGATTCAACCAAGTCACCGTGAAATCATTATTGTTGGTCCAGATATTGGTCGGGTGCGGTGTCAGATCGATTGGCGCATCGGGCGATAAACTATCGTAATATAGATAGATGTATGAATGGTTCAGATGATCAATATTCCCAACTCCGTCCATGAGCCAAATGTATACGGTTTGTGTACCGTTGGAGGGTGCGGTCAGATTCACCAATTCATCGATATCATTGCCAGCTAGATATACACCATCCTCTGCACTGCTCGGCGCCGAGTTGAATTTGTAGAACACACCTGCGATCCCCGAGTGGTCATACTGGTTGGTCCAGTTAATATCGAACGAGTTATCCGATGTCCAGTATAAGGGTGATACCAGAAGGTCATACGGTTTTTTCGGGGGGTTATTATCAAAATACAATATAGTGGTATTATGATTTAGAAAGTAAGTGTTCGAGGCATTATCCACCAACCATAAATAAAGTCGGTGGCTGCCGGCATAGCTTACACGTATATCTTGGATGCTGGAAATATTATCACCGGGCATATAGATGCCGTCATTGTTGGACTGCGGGAAACCATCCATTTTATACCTGGCGCCGATTATACCCGATAGTTCAGGTGGGTTGGTCCAGGTAATATCGAAAGAATTAGTTATGGTCCATGTGTCGGGAATTGCCTGTATGTTCATGGGTTTATCGGGTGATGATATGTCCAAATAGACTTTTATTGAAACATTTGTTGTATGATCAGCGTTTTTTGCTTTATCTCGCAGCCAAATATATATCGTATTTTCGCCCTGGGTTGGTAATGTGATGCCAGTTAGTTGATTGATATTATTACCTTGTGTGAGTACACCATCATTGAAGTGCCTGGGTGGTTCGTTGATGGAGAAGTATACCCCACCAACACCCGATACTTCCGATGGATTTGTCCAGTCCAATGTGAATGAGTTCGTATCAGACCAGCCCGTGGGTGCTGCGCTTAAACCAATGGCACTCGCCGGCGGTGTGCCGTCATACAGAATAGTCACCATTTTCGCAGAGGTATAATTACGATTGTCTTCTCCGTCACGCAGCCAGAGATACACAGAGTGTGTACCATCAGATAATGTATCATTGACCTCCAACCAATCGATATCCCAACCAGGTACATATTTGGTGAAGTCGTCATTATCGGTCGGGACCGCATCCAATTTGTAGTATGCACCTACGATCCCCGAGTTCTCGCTCGGGTTGGTCCAGTCAATATAGAAACTCGATGCATTTGACCAGCCGCCGGGGGTTGTATAAGGATTTATTGGCGATCCGATATGGTCATCGGTGGGTGTTGCATTGACCTCCGACGAGTTACCTTCATTTGCCACAACATCAACTGTTGAGACAATGAAATAATATTTTACACTATTTGTCAATTTATCGGCAGTATAGCTGGTATTTCCAGGGCCAAGAATTGCGATATTATTCTTTATACCACCTTCCACCTGACCCATGTAGATATTATAAAGTACAATATCTTTCACACCCACACCGGTTAGTGTAGGATCGTCCACTGACAGTGTCCAGTTCAAGGTAACATTACCACCGTCATCCGGGTAAACATCAAACACAGTGACATTGGTGGGCGGGCTGGCCAGATCGTCATACGGTGTTGCGGTAAAATTACCAGGCCAGGTTGATAGGTTGGTTCCGTCGTCGGCGCGGACCGTGAAGTTATAAGTTACCCCGTTTACCAAACCCTGCACATTATACTGGTAATTTGCAGTTTGGGTAGCGTTGATGGTTTTTATCAATATCTTTGTATCATCGATACCGCCGGTATCGTTCATGTAAATTCGGTAATAGAGTACATCATTATCGCCACTACCATCATCATTCGAGGCGTTCCAGGTGATATTGATTATCCCGCCGTTATCATACTCGCCGTTGTACACCAGTACATCCTGCGGCGGCCCCGGCGGGTCGAAATCATCACTTATCAATAGACGAACCGTCATGTTCCAGAATGCATTATCCTTTATCCTGTCAATGGAGATGAAATTTGGAACGCCGTAATTCGATCTTGTGCTCGGTTTCGTGGTTTTATTGAACGTATTTTCCGAAGCATGTTCGGTCCAGTTTGCATAGCTTTGATTGGAATCATAGTCTGCTTCGTCAAGAAAGTTGATAGGGTTCTCGATATTAACCGCATAATGATCCCAACCTGCAGAAGGCCCGCCGTTACCCACGGTATTCCAGGGTGAGTTTAGCCAGTCGGTCAGGTTCTTTTGCAAGTGATAGATCAGCAGACCCCTCCCCGGCAGACCGGCATCGTAAGTGCCGATCGTATTGTTTCTGTTCTCGATCAAAAAATATTCTTTATACCCAGGTAGATCAATTAAATAACATACCGAATCGTTAGTGGCCATGGTAGTCTGATTTATCTGATACCCACCCTGGTTGGCGACTGTAATGTTGATGGGTTCAACCCAACCCAGCGATGCCTTACACCACGCAGTGGGATGTGCAGGTGACGGTTGACCGCCGTAGGTGTTATAATTTCCAATATCCATCAAAGCCCATTCACCGATAACATCATCGGGCGATTTTGTATATGAATACAGGTCCGGCAGCCCCAGGTCATGACCGAACTCGTGACACGTTACACCCACGGGCAGTGTAAACGACGGGTCTTCCGGGTTCATGGTGGCGGTAATGATCTTCTTAGTGTCGTAGGTACAGAACGGAAACGAACCGTTGAACACTCGCGACGGCCAGACCAGGTCACGACCGTAATCGTTGGCGCCGCCGTCATCATCGGGACCCGAATTTAGAAAAATATCGGTGCCGTAATGATTCTGGCCGTTACCCGAATATATAATAAGAAGATGATCTACGATTCCGTCATCATCCGACGAGTTCGGAATTCCGTCCGGGCCGTCGTTGTCATACTCGGAGAAATTTACACCAGCCCCATCTGCTGCCGCACATGCATCCTTGATCAGCTGACCCTTGCCCTGCGTATGCCAGTCACCATCGGGATTGAGACCATCATCGCGTAAATACGATGTATTCGAGGTATTGTCACGGCCATAATAAGTTCTGTTTCGTGGTAGTTTCAGCCACTGCCCACCGGCCGCACCATTTAATGTGCCAGGCGTTACATTGCATACACCGTACGAGACCTCGATATAATAATTGTGTACACTGATACCACCGGCAGTGGTGTTGAACACCGCCATCTCAAGCTCGCTCACGGTCCGGTTGGTGGCGGCCACATCGGTGAAATTTACCAGGATCAATAATACTGTCTCGTTCACAATTGCCGGTCCGGAACCACGGGTGGCGCTCTCGATATACCGGGGGTCTTTATATCTGGTGGTGATCGGTGGTATCCCGTCGTAATGCGGTTTCTCGGTTGCCAGGTCATCACGGGGAACACCGGGTGCAGGTGGTGCGAGTTCATAACCGGCTCTCAATTCCAAAGCGAAGTTCGATACCTCTATGGGGCCAACCGCCCGATCATCAGACCCCGGCTCCGAGTCGTCAAATAAAGTATTGCTCGGTGTCGGACCGGCCGCTGGCCCATTAGAAATAATGTCGTCGGTCGGCATATTATATAAATTTACCATTAAAATTGATGAGACCATGAGAAAAACAACTATTATTGTGGACAATCTCACGTGCACTTGAAATATCTTAACCAATCCGTTAAAAGGGCGGGTCATACAGGTCACCTTGTGTGGAGAAATATAATGATAGACCAAAAATAATCACCGCACTATTTAATATTTGTTTATTATGGTTACCTTTTTGAGGAATTAGGGATGAATTCTAGGAGAAGTGTTTAGAGAGTGTGTGAGTTTGGGAGTGTGGGAGTTATGGGAGTTGTAATTAGGGATTAGGGGTCACAACTTAGGGATCACCATAAATTCTTAGTTCTCAACATAAATTCACCACACTGAAAACTGACAACTAGTATGGCCAGTAGACCGGTGGACCGTCTAACAATTAACTCCTACTTTTTACTTTTCCAATCCCCCTGTGGTTAATATCAATAATCCATCGGAACGGTCGATGAATGCATCGCTCATCCATTATTTATTATTCACAATTCATGATTAACAATTCACCATTGTCTAAATATAAAAGTCATTATCCATTGAGGATCGCGAGATGAAACTCTAATATTTACTCAGTTGTCTGTGTTTGGTTCGGCAGTTGCGGTATTTCCACGGTCTCTGCAGCAGGGGGAATTGCCAACAGTGCTTGTTGTTGAGGTATTGCCATTGGTTGAGTGACTGCAGGCTGTACCATTGGCTGCATATATACCTGTTGTGGGTATTGATACTGCTGTGGGTATTGGTATTGATATGGTTGCATCATCGGTTGTGTTTGTGGTTGCCCTGGCCAGGCCATTGGCATCTGCATTGGCATGGCTGTGGGCACAACAGCGGCTTCTTCAGATTGTGTTGAATCTTTACCTTTTTTGCGCTGGCGAACAAAGAGCAATGTAAGAATTAGAAGTGCAATTACCACGCAAATTATTATCCCCAGCATGCTGTAAAACCCATCGTTCTCAGCCGTTTTTGAGTTTATACGCTCACCAGGGTCATCACCGCCGTTATTATTGTTTCCAGGATCGCCGGTACCTGTTGGTATCTTTGATGCGATGACCTTGATATCTATGTACTCGGAAGCCTCAACCTTGGAGCTATCGGTTATGGTTAACGTGATCCTGTGCCAGCCAAGATCGGTTAGGTTCATTGCGAATGTGGGTTCGGTGCCGAGCAGGCCCGAGACATTGGAACTCCACTGGTAGGTCAAAGTATCTCCATGGATGATATCAACATCCGAACTCTCAGCACTATCAAATATGACCATTGTGGTTGTATTGAATTGCTGCTTGCTTAACGGTATTGATATGAACGGTACTGGCGGGTCATTTATATTATTGATCTCGATCTTTACGGTCTCGTGATCGGATGAATCCTCCAGATCGGTTACCACAATACCCACCCAGTATGTTCCAACCATGTCGTTATCCGTAAGTATGGAAACTTCACCCGAGTATTCATCGAACTCGTAGTTGCCATCTTCGTTGAGACCAAAGATAGCATCGGTAATATTGGTGCTGAACTTGAGTTTATCACCATGCATGGAATCGTCATCAAAAGCACTGATCGTAAAGTTCAACCAGGTATCTTCATCACCGGAGGTATCACCCAATGAAGACAAGAGCGGCTTGTCATTGGAATTATGCACCTTCACGATCAGATCTACGTAGTCTGATACCAGCCCATCGGTTACATTGTTATCACTGACCGTGATATTTAGATCCAGTTCTCCAACATAAGCGTTAGTGGCAAAGATCGTCAGATTGGCAAAATTACTATTTGATGTATCGGGTATAACCTCGACAATTGCGGGCTCTTCCAGGGTTTGGTTGCAGCCGAAGCTCAGTGTATCACCGTCAATGTCATGGGCAATTATGGTCTTGTTGAACCATTGGTCCTCAGTTGCCCCGTCAGTACCCCTGAACAGCAAGAAGGTTTCGCCGACCATTACACTGACCCCGCCAATAGAATCTATCACCGGCGGGTCGTTCGTTGGCCACACCGTGACCGTGAATGTATTACCGTAAGTCTGCAGGTCGGAATCACCACCCGGCAGCGCATCCAGGCCTCTATCCACAGCTTTCACCCGAAACTCGCAGGTGCCGAAATAGTCCTGTTCGGAAATAAAATCCAGATGATGCATATCCGGGTCCAACTCGGCATGGACCTCATCGTTGTTTTTCAGTATCACGAAAGTTAGTGAGCCGTTGTCACGGTCATCCCAGAAATAATCGTTCAGGTCGATCAGATTGTCACCGCCAGAAGTATCCTCATAGAACCCGAATGTGCCGTTTGGAATATCCTTGGCTAGGTCCGGCGGCAGATTGATCTCGGGGACCTCATAAGAAATGCTGATATTAGTCACTTTGAGCGATCCTTCAGTGGTAGATGTGAAATTTAACGGGATATTAACATGTACACAACCTTCCTGGGCAGAGTCGACCAATGACTGGAGCTCGGTTTTGAGATTCATATTATTATCTATGAGGACCTTTTTATCCAAGATCCCCGCGTGGGTCCACTGGACATCACCATCATCACCGATATCCAGTGTTGGATTTTGCGGGAATGATACACCCTTGCCCGTTATTACCACTTTTACGAAATCAGTGTAAATATCACATGATGACATATTGCTAATTACCTGCGGCCCCTGTGCCATGACATGGATGAAATTGCTGGAACCAATATAATTACTAATACCACTAGTAAAATTTTTCTGGATCACAAAATCTATGGGCTTTATGTTGGAGTTTCTAGAGCCTATGAATTCCCAAGTTGAGTTTTTACTTTGGTAGATGTACAGATGTGCCTCATATGCTAAAACAATACCCCCGTTTGATACTCCGTAACCCTCCCAGTATACATTAAATTTAGTGATCCCCGATTCCGAAGCCTTGAACTTGAACATATGATACGGATGGTTGGGGCTTCCTTTCGCCGTTCTCAACGTACGAACGTTGTCACTGGTGCTTACACTTGTATATTCTGTATTCGTGAAAAGGGTTGTGGCATATGAAGTTGGTGTGGCAGTTGGCGGATGGTTTGTGGTCATACCATGCCAGGCGTTATTGTTCACCGTGTCTGAAAACGTGTGTGTAAATGGCGTTGCCGCACCCTGCACACCCTGACCGATCACATCCAACTGGGCAGAGCTGATGATCGCATTCTCCGGGATGGATAGGTTCAGTTCCGTATTATAGCCACCCCCGGAAGGAAATGTAATTATTTCCTCTGATGAACCATTGCCCAATGTGGTAATTGGATCATCTGCCACTGTTGTGATCATGCCCATTAATGGCAAAATTAGCATCAGGATCACGATCAATATTATGAAACTGCGATCTTGAAGTGTTTTTATACTCGATCTTTTTGGAAAATTTAACATTTTTATACCCCTTATTCATTATTAATTATTTTATATGAGTAGATGAAACATAGACTATATTATATAAATTTTTTTTCTTATCAAACCATATTTGGTCTTAATAAGATAATAATTGGTTAAATGTAGGAATTACGATGGGGATATTGAAAATTAACGTAAAAAAATCAGACATCCTGATAATTAATCGTAATGTTGAACATCCTAATAATTGATCGATATATAGAACAATTCTACAGTGATTGGTATACATGCCCTAATGAACTAATCCAACGAAAGTACATCACCAGCAGAAAATATCGAAACCATATTTGTCTTATTTGGCAGGTCGAAGAAATTGCCGGCGATGATCAGTTTTTCGGTATCGGAAATGTATCCATGTTCAATACATGCCTTCACTGCGATCTTGATCTTATCTCGGGTCTTATCGACCTTGCTTATCTCGGGCAGTAACAGTGGCTCCACACCCCACTGAAGTTTCAACTCTCGAGCAGTATTAACCTCCGGGGTCACACCGATTATTGATAGGTTTGGCCTATATTTCGATATCATTCTAGCGGAGTGCCCCGTATGGGTGATGCATATTATTTTCCCCTCCGAATAACCCATATCAGAAAACTCAGTACATGCGGAATATACCAGATGTCCGATGATCTCAGATATGGACTCGTTCTCAGAATCGTACTCGTTTGGGTCTCTGCGCGGGATTAAAGTTTCAGAAGTTCTGATGACCTTTTCCATAATGGTAACCGCCTCGTTGGGGAAATCACCTGACGCGGTCTCAGCACTGAGCATTACCGCATCAGCTCCATCCTCGATCGCATTGAACACATCGGACACTTCCGCGCGTGTGGGCACCGGTGTTTTTACCATGGACTCCAGCATCTGGGTGGCAACAATGATAGGTTTTCCTGCAATATTCGCCTTTCTTATCATCTGTTTTTGCACTGGCAGCACCTGCTCGGGGGGGAGCTCAACACCGAGATCGCCACGCGCAACCATGATACCGTCCGAGGCAGCAAGGATGCGATCAAAGTTATCCACTGCGATGGGTCGCTCGATCTTCGAGATCAGTCTGATACTGTCATTACCATAACCAGAGAGTATTTCTCTTATCTTGGTAACATCTTCTGCAGAGCCCACGAAAGAGATGGCAACAAACTCGGGATCAAGCTCTGCAATTAATTTCAGATCTTCGATGTCTTTTTCAGTGGGCACTTTCAAAGATATCTCGGTATTGGGCAGGTTCACACCTTTTCGCGTAGTGATAAACCCACCAGATAATATGGAACAATTAATTTCATTACCATGGATCAATTTGACATTCAAGCAAACTATACCGTCGTTGATAAAGATCAGATCACCCGGTATGATCTCCTGCGGCAGCCTATCGTAGCTGATAGTGATCTTATCATCATTACCTTCGATATCCTCAGTGGTAACGCATAGTTTATTACCGGTTTTCAGCAGCACACCGCCCTCTCTAATTCGGCTGATACGTATTTTTGGCCCCTGGATGTCGCACAGGATCGCTACTTTCGGGACTTCGCGTCGAATGGTTTCAAATATCTCTCTCTTGTCCTCCAAGGTTCCATGCGAGAAATTGATCCGCGCAGTGTCCATGCCGATCTCTGCAAGAGTTCTGATCTGTTCAGGCTCTGATGTTGCTGGGCCCAAGGTGCAAATAATCTTTGATTTTGTGATGTTCTTGTCCAAATTACCACCTGGCGTGAATTGATGAGTTAGTATTAATTATTTGCTGATTTAATGATGAGATTAGGAGTCGGGAGTCAGGAGTCAGGGTAAAGGGTTAGGATAATAGGGTCTTTTCATCGTTTATGTAATTACCCCGATCCCTTGCCTAACTCACGTACACCACACTCTTCCACTTACACACTCTAATGATCATGAATAAATCAAGATGAGTTCACTCTTTATTCAATACATTATTGATCGCCAGTCGAATTGCGTCTTCCGAGTTATGGGTTGCAAACCAGCCGAGGTCATTGATCTTAGTGCAATCCAAAAGCATTATTGGCACATCACCGACCCAACCGCGGCTGCCGCCGGTGAACTTGAACTCGACATCGGTCAACCCCATCTCTTCCACGATCAGTTCACCTATCCGTTTCACGTTTATTTGGTCGTTACTGCCCAGGTTGAAGATATTGACACTATCGGATGCATGTTCAATAACATATCGCATGGCATCAACACATTCCTCCACCATGAGGTATGACTTTGTCTGTTGGCCGTCGCCCAAGATCTCCAATTCATTGGGGTTTTTCCGTAATTTATTAATAAAATCTACGATGACGCCGTGAGTTCCGCGGCCGCCAATTATATTGGCAAACCTGAATATCCATGCTTGTATGCCGAACGAGTGCGCGAACGCAGTTATCTGTGCCTCTGCACCTAGCTTGCCCGCACCATATAGTGATATTGGCATCAGCGGGCCGTAGTCTTCTGGTGTTGGTATCACCGTGGCCTCGCCATAGACCACGCAGCTGGACGAGAACGCGAGCTTGGAGATATCTGCGAGTCGCATAGCTTCAAGTGTGTTATATGTTGCCCGGACACCGTTCTTCAGGTCTATATCGGTCTCCCCAGTACCCAACCGTATGTCCGCGTTTGCAGCGTAGTGAAAGACCAGGTCGTGGCCGGGGATGGAGCTTTTAACCAACTCAAGGTCCAGCAAGTCGCCCTCAATGAACTTGAACCGTGGATCGGACTCGTGCTCCGCAAGAAATTCACGCTTGCCAGTGCTTAAATTATCAAATACTGTAACCTGGTTATCAGGTTCGCTCAATAACTTTGTAACGCAGTTGCTGCCAATAAACCCTGCACCGCCGGTGACGAAATATCTCATAGTATGCACCTCGATTGGTAGAAAATTTTTATTTTAACGATAGGTTAAATCACCGTATGAATCAAATGCTCAAAAAGTTATCGGAGAATAATTTATTTTTATACAAATACCCTACAGCTTGCTACGGTTGGAGCTTTATTTAAATAATATTTTTATAACCAAACTCAGAAAGTTATATATATACATGCATGCATATATGCATATGGTACTCATGACACGAGTTATTTCCATCTCAGATAAAGCTTACGAATCTCTTACTAATTTGAAAGAAGATAACGAATCCTTTACTAAAATTATTTTAAAAATTGTTCTAGAGCTCCAGAAGACCACCCCTGTCAAATTTGCAGGTAAATGGAAAGGAGATAAACGTGAATTGGATACAATATTTCAAGAAATAGCGCATGAGCGAGAGGGCGCTAGGTTACGCGAGGCGGGGATCTAGTTGGCCTGTCTGGATACAGACATATTGGTGGGTCTTCTCAGGGGAGAGCCTGAAGCGATCGCAAAGATCTCAACTCTGGAAACAACGGAGACAATATCCACAACACCAATAAATGCGACAGAGCTGTTCAAGGGGGCATACAGGTCCAAATATTCTCAAGAGAACGTTAAACTGGTTCATGAATTAATTGATAACTTGAAATTATTGGAATTTGACCGAAATTCGGCAAAATCATCGGGACGGATCATTGAAGAACTCAGAAAAGATGGAAAAGAGATCGGTGATATGGATTCCATGATCGGTGGTATCGTCCTGGCAAATGCTGAAACATTGATCACACGCAATTTGGAACATTTTAACAGGATACCCGGACTAAGGACGGAAAAATGGTGATCAACTTCAATATATTTCCAACCAAGCCAACTAAAAACTTATAATTAAAAACTAAACTCTACATGAATGATTTATTTACACTACAATCTTTACTTGATTTTCCTTTTCATTCACCCTAAACCTTTTCTCCACAAACTGTTCCACCAGCCAGATATTTGTTTTAGTATGATCTGTAAGTTTTCGAACCGTTATCTCACCCTCCACCAGGCCTAAATAAGGTATAAGCTGGTCGGCGGCATAGGTATCGACGGAACCGTGGCCATTTATCTCTGTGATCAACCGCTCTGCGGCATCGGTACCCACGCGTTCGGCGGGCAGCCCTTTTTTACCAAGAGCTGATGCGCCAACCACTGATGATCCATGCTCGGCGCACAGCACTACGCCCGTACCAGGGCTGAGACTGGAACCATTAGTATCTAGCTTCCACTCAACCGGCGAATAACTTTTCAGTTTCTCATTGACCGTGTTCATAATTCGCTTTGGCACATGCGGTGGCAGCAGCCTGGAATGGACCACCCCGGAGATACTTTTGAGGTTGCCGCGCTCGGTTAAGTTGAGTTTACGATAACTACTATTGGGGGTGATCTTTATATTTACCTCGCCGCCGCCTTTTGGGTAATAGCCCCGGCTTAAAAGTTTAACTTCAACTTGCGCATCAATGGTTTTTAGATGGCGAAGGAAGATACCGCTAAAATGGTTCCACTGAGGTGACCAGGAAACATCCGTTCCACCGCGAACGGATAACTCGGTTTGGCCCTCATTACCACAGAACAATGCGGGCAGCAGACATGCCTGGAGCACCAATGTGATGCTGCCGGCTGTGCCAATGTCGAACTCGAATTTCCCAACTTTCTGCTTACCGGGGCGAAATTCCAGTTTATCTGTGCCTATACCCAGCGTTGAATATGAGCCATTGCATAGCTTTGCAACTGCTTTAACTGCAGTTATATGCTGCGCACTCAACCCCGGTTTCGATCGGTTGGCACGGATATTTGTAAGTCTTATTTCAGTGCAGGTTACAGCAGAAAGTGCCAGGGCACTCCGTATGATCTGTCCCCCGCCTTCACCAAATGAGCCGTCTATCTCTAACATTAGAATTCCTTACTATGTTATTAAATTTTAATCTGCTGAGCATATTGGAAATTTTAAATTGTGAATTATAAAAGTTAAAATTTTAATTCTATTTTGCATTTTCCAACTTTGGAAAAGTCGAAGAGTTTTCCAATGTAGAATAGTTTTTCTCTAGAAAATTGTTCAAATATCCAATCTCCAATTAATATATTTAAAACTCATTATAAGCTCTTCAGATGATCTAGTATGATCCCCAGCGCTGTTTCAGCACTCTGTTTTTTGATCTCGAGGCGTGTTCCGGTAAACCTGTGTTCATGTACCTCAACATTCTCAGGTTTTGCTAAACCGATATAGACTAGCCCAACCGGTTTTTCGCTCGTGCTGCCCGAAGGCCCTGCAATACCTGTCACACCAAGACCTAGAGTTGTCTTTGCCAGATCCCGAACGCCTTTCGCCATTGCCTCGGCGACCTCGGCACTGACCGCACCAAACCGTTCTATGCTTTCCAAATGAACATTTAAAAGCTCTATCTTTGACTCGTTACTATAAGTTACAACACCGCACTCGAAGTAAATCGAACTGCCCGGAACATTCGTTAGCCTGTGTGCGATCAACCCGCCAGTACACGACTCGGCAGTAGCAAGAGTAAAATTTTGTTTATTGAGTAGCTCACCAACCTCTTTTTCCAGTTCTAACATGGCTTACCTCAAAAGATAAAATACTAATAAAAACAATTATTGGCTTTTTACCAGATCTTTCAAACGCTGTATTCCGTCAATGTCTTTGATTATCGTTGCTACACTCTCTGGTACTAGTTGTTTCCATGCACCGTCATTTATTATCAGTTCACGTATCTTCGTGCCCGAGTACTGTTCCCTGTCATATAACTTAGGTGTCCTGACATTATAATTCCGCTCTATAAACAGCCGTTTAGTGAGTGCATTGTTCGTGTACACGATATCGATCTTCGGCACCAATGATTTCACATGGGAGACCCATACCGCATAACGATTGATATCAATAACCGGTATAAGAAAATAATTATCTATACCCTCTTTTGATAATGCATTATAGATCATCGATATTCGCTCACCGGCGGTGAACGGGTCCTTAAGAGTATGGCTCACCTGGGCGCTGCCGATGGCAATTATGAGTTCATCACAATCAACGTCATTCATGATCTCGCGAATTACCTCAAGATGGCCGTTATGGAACGGCTGGTAACGACCTATAACAAAGCCACGCATATTATCAAGCTCTTCTATCATAAATTAAGTAGTTACTATTCAAATATAAATACCAAGTAAAACTATAAATGTGTTTTCAAATTTAAAAGTATTGTATTCAGATCATTAATGAGTTAATATACAGCAAATAAATAAACACCACATATATCCCAAGCAAGAAAATACCTTGGATCCGACTTATCTTACGCTTGGCAAATATAAATGTTAGGAGTGACGCAAATATCAGGATAGGAAATGTAGTAGTTAAAAGTGTATGACCGCCATCAGGTAGTTCACCTAGGTCAATATCGTTGATCAGTCCGGCCACGCCCAGAACTAACAGGATATTGATAATATTACTTCCAATTACATTCCCGAGTGAGATCTGGACCTTACCTTTTATTGCTGCGGTGATCGAAGTTGCCAGCTCCGGAAGCGAGGTGCCAATAGCCACAATGGTCAGGCCAATTATTGCTGTAGAAATACCGAACTTTAAAGAGATACTGATGGCGCCTTCTACCAGCAACCAGGCGCCAAGGACCACACCGGATAAACCGATAATTATCATAAAGATCTCTTTTGATATTTTGCCTTTTTTATGTCCCTCCCCGCCACCTATGGTTTGGGATAACCTGTAGAAATAACCTGCAAATGCAACCAAGAAAATAATACTATCGATCTTATCGATCCGTCCATCAATGATCACCAGTACCAGTAACGCTACCACCAGATTCATGACGATCACATCACGCATGCTCTCATCCGAGGGTTCAAGTTTTACCAATACAGCGGAAATGCCAAGAACCAGGCAAATGTTAGCTATATTTGAACCTATTACATTACCAAACACTAACGCACTCTCTTGTGCAATAGACGCTAGAATACCTGTGGCAAGCTCGGGTAGAGAAGTGGCGAAGGCCACAAGAGTGATTCCGATAATGTGCTCGGAAAGTCCGATCTTTAAGGCTGCATTAGCTGCACCATCGACGAAAACATCACTGCCCTTGATCAGGCAAATAAGTCCGGCAATAAATGCGACTATTGCAAAAATCAATATTAAGTCAATCATAACAATTGCTCTGAATATTTTATTATAATATAAAGCCTTCTAAATAAAAAAATGCTTCGCAAAACGACTAATAAATAACGCATTTTTTTATTATATTATTCCTTCCAAATTTATCAATAAACGGTAGACCACTTCACAAATATCTAATTAGTTATAGAATTGATTTTAATCGATAGCCACAT
>JAEHCK010000082.1 GCA_020696345.1 Thermoplasmata archaeon
CTACCCCTCCTATCAACAAAACACGATAGAATACTTTGTATTCAATCGAGACCTCAAAATTCATATTGCATTTCGATATAAATAATTTTGACGTACCCTGGGGAAATTGGGCGAACCTTACGGTTCACCACCCCAAAACTCAGGGTAAGTCTGCTCGGTAACCGTTCATTTCTGATCTTTGGTCTTATCGATAATATCTCGACCCTCTTTCCTCTGCCCACCTCCCTCTTTCCTTTCTCCTCACACCTCAAACGATTGATCTTAGAAAAATATTGTAGTGTACTCAAACCTCACACTTTATTCATTATCCACCATTCTCCATACATAATTCATTATATTCTTCAATTAACAAAGTAGTGTTAGATGCTAGCCGAACAAGGGCAAATTATTTATTTTTATATGTGATTACCCGCAATATAATCGACTTACCTAATCATTTAGTTTAGGGGGAATTATAATCTTTCAAATAGAAGTAAAATCAGATATATTAAAAGAGATGTTGAATGTTGTTGCAACATTAGTTGATGAGGCAAAATTCAATATCAAAGAAGATGGAATATCATTACGTGCTGTGGATCCTGCTCACGTGGCAATGATCGATCTAAGCTTAAAATCATCCGCATTCGATAGTTATAAAGCTACCGAATCCGAGTTTGGTATAGATATTACAAAAATGATCGATGTTTTAAAACTGGCAAAACCAAATGATATAATATCCATAACCCACGATGAGGAAAAAAATAAATTGATTTTAAAGATTGCAAATATCACACGTAGTATGGCATTGGTCGACACCACGGGCATGGTCGAGCCAAAAGTGCCAAATCTATCGCTGCCTGCAAAAGTGGTCATAAGTACAGTAGAATTAATACAGGGGATCAGGGCGTCGGAGGCAGTATCAGACCATATTACACTCTCAACAACACCTGATGGGTTCGAGCTTGAATCGGAGGGCGATACCGATGCGGTCAATTTAAAGCTGACCAAGGATCTGTTGACAGAATTAAAATGCAAGGAAAATGTGAAGAGCTTATTTTCTCTTGATTATTTCTCTAATATGATCAAATCCGCCGCAAATGAAAAAACAGTTACAATGAACCTAGGCACGGATTTTCCTGTGAAGATCGAATTTAATATTGCAAACGATAACGGAGAAGTGCATTATCTTCTAGCGCCCAGGATAGAAAGTGAATGAAAAATGCTTCGTAAATAAAATGCTAGCATACGCATTTTTTTAAAGTAAAATTTTAAAAGTAAAATCTTAAAAGGTAAAAGTTCTGATCACTTTTACCAGGGTAAGAATTCTTTACTCATTGTTATTTATTATAAGAATTCTTAGCTCAAGAATAATTTGTGCAAACAAATTGTTCGAGTTTTACCTTTTTCCTGGGTAAAAATTCTGTCTTTAGTATCAAATATTTTCTAAAAATTTTTAGCTCGAGATAATTTACACAAGTAAATTATCGTAGTTTTACTTTTACCTTTTGACTTTTAGCTGGGTAAGAATTCTTACCTCAATGTTATTTATTATAAGAATTCTTAGCTCAAGAATAATTTGTGCCAACAAATTGTTCGAGTTTGACTTTTCCTTTAGATTTAATGTATCAATCTCTGGTCCAGACCTCTTCAGGAATGTCGCTATAGACTGAAAAGTCATCATCTTTTTCTTTCTGGTTCTTTTTGGGTTTTTGTTTGGTCAATTCATGGATCTTATCCTTTCGGAACAGCCAATAATTTATCCGCCATTCACGGCCGTCGTACAATGTAGTTTCTTCCCGCTCTGTCATTAGAATACCAGAATCTTCCATCATGTAGAATACATCACGGTCTTCTGGCTCGAGAATATTATCTATTATCCTATCACTATACCCGAAAAAATTCATCATATGTTCAGCCATGCGTTGAGCCTCTTCTTGCTCTATACCTTTGGTGCCCACACTGTTCCGGATTGCCTTTGTCAGGTTATTTACCGTTAATATATTGGAAGTATCTGTCATAATATTGATATTCGGAATTCCTTTTTTATTCATAGAGTTCACTCCATAACATCTAATTTATTAGCCCTGAAAAACAACTGTAGTAGTTATTGTAACTCATCTGTATTTAATATTTCGGTTTAATTTATTAATTAGCTTTACCAATAATATTAAATATTATCTGTTTATATAATGTTGATTTAGAGCTACTGGACTCGAAACTGGTATGTAAAATAAGTAATAACCAGAGGCATTATCATGTCAAATAAATGTTCGAAGATCATATTCTGTTTTTTATTGGTTGTTTTGTTATTACCACTCTCAACCCTATTATCAGGCAGTCAATTTAATTTACCGACCACGCCTGACGAGAGCGAAGATCTGGAAATACGACAACTGCAGGCGCAGGAAAGCAGTGCTGACCGGCCGGCTGCCAGTGTAAGAGGTTCAAGAGCTACAACCGTGCAGCATAATGAGGAACCTGATGGTAGTATCGATCCAAACGACTGTCAAACCACCTTTAACAACGACTCGTTGCTGGATGGGTCGGCATATGCAAATGATTGGGACTGGTTCAAAACCGACAAAATCAAAGATATACAAACACCGGAAGGTAAGATTTTAAATATAACGATCAAACCACAGCCGTTAAGTGGTTTTTCATCTAATGATTGGATACTTGTCCGTATCTATGTGCACTGGGATTTTGATGAAGATTTCGATACAACCGATGGCAAACCCATTGATGATAAAGAAATGATCCTGCTGCACCAGGAATCGTGGAACCCTTGGAATATGGGACCAAATTGCTGGGCGCTCACGAGCCATCTGGGAGATTATTATGTATGCGTCGAGGGGCGGAAACAGTCTCCAGGCAATCCATTGGACTACCAATTGTTGATATCATGGAATGAAGTAAACCTCCCCGAAAATGACATTAACTACGATATAAGAAATGCCATACAGATCACTCCTTATACGCCGGTGAAAGATAAATTCATCGATATGGATTCACAACCATTCGATTGGTATATGATCGAGGCGCCCACTGACTCTGCGATCCTTGGGGTCAATGTCTCATTGAAGATCAGAATAGAAAAGCCCTTCCCATCACAGTACTCGGACGGCACCGCGATCATGGTGACCGAACTGCGAACAGTTATACTTCATGAGCGCAAAGATGGGCAATTGGTCTATGGCGGCGTAGATAATGCCAGTGTTCATTCGGGTGCTAACTTGAATCGGACGATATATCCTTATGATGTACATTTTTTTACGCGATTAAGCGATGGTGAGATAAAAAGATCATATATTGGTATTTTTGCTGTAACATATGGAATTGACATCACAACTCGTGAATATAGATATCACGATGGTACCACCAACTCAAAGGCCGAGGATAAGGCCATTAACTCGTGGATCAAATACTCATTTGTAATAGTCAATTCCGACCCGGTAATACGTCCAATTCTGACATCTGCTCGGGTGTATTCCATAAGGACCAATGAACAACATGGCAAGTCATATGATACATTCAGATATCATGTAGCATACCAGAGCAAGGCTAATTATAAGCCGATAATCATAAAGGTTAAGATACTGTTGGGTCCCACTCGGCTGCCGATCGTTGGCGAGATGGCGGCATTAGTCGAAGGTAATGAGAATTACCGCACACCTGTGGAATATATTTTTGACATAGAGGGTAATCATTTTGGTGTTGGATCGTATAAATTCCAGGTCATTTGTAAGGATAGACATGTTTATGCAAAAAATTCTAAGGATGACGGCAAGATCTATCAAGGGCCCGATGTCACTAATAATATACCGGCACAGGTGCGACAGACCGCAATCACACATATAGAACTGCAAGAGGATGATGAACAGATATATATTAAATTGAAAGATATATTTGTGGACGCCGATAATGAGCCTTTGGTTTTCCATATACTTGATAAATTGGGAAATCCCTCATCATTTTTGAAAACAGATATTTTAAAAGTGAAGATAGTGGATGATAATTCGAGATTAAAATTAGAACCATTACGGAACATGTACGGCAAGAATGTTATTTATTTAAGTGCCAACGATCATATCGAGCCCATCGTTAATGCAACTTTCAGATTGACAATTACCGTTAACCCCGTAAACGACCCGCCAGAGATCAAAACACGAATAGGCAAATTATTTTACTTTGGTCTGGTCCTGTTTGATGAAGACACTAATTTTTCCGATATGAACCTAACAGATGTATTTTGGGATCCGGTAGAAAATGACCCGCTGACGTATTCTGTCTCTGGTAATGAGAATGTATTGGTGGATATTGCTGATAATGGCTCATTGTTTATTTCTGCAAAAGAAAACTGGGCCGGAGTGGAAGTTTTAAAATTCACTGCTTCTGACCCGTCGGGAGGCAAGGTTTCGGATGAACTAAAAGTAGAGGTTGAACCGGTCAATGATGCGCCGATCCTGAACTCTACACCGCCAATTATTTGTTATGAGGACTCGTGGTGTAATATTACATTTGAAGCCTGGGACCCCGCAGATTCCGATCCGCTGATCTTCTCTACAGATGTCGCCGTGGTTATAGAATTGAATAATGATGATTACACATTCAATAAAAATACCGGTGAACTAAAAATGTTCCCGCCGAACCGGGTGGCAACCGGGAAGACATATGTTGTGCCTGTTACGGTTCGTGACCAACCGGTGGATGGCAGTAAATCCTTATCGGTTAGCATAACGGTAAATATAACCATCAATAACGAATGGGATAAACCCAAATGTAAGATAATCCAGCCACAGAATGGTGATAATTTTTTGAACTTTGAAACGATTACCTTCCGCGGCATATGCATTGATGATGATATTAATGTCCCCGAGATCGAGCAAAAGATCAGTTTTGAATGGTATTCGGATATCGATGGTAAGATCGGCGCCAAAGATGTTATCCGGTATCAACTTTCACCCAATGAACGCGGTGCCGAACATAAAATTACTTTGAAAGTGTCGGATGGATATTATAATACCTATTCAACTATAAAGATCAGGATCTTAAAAGAGGATCAAAAGAAAGATATTGATGGTGACGGTATGCCCGATTACTGGGAAGACCGGAACAACCTGGATAAATACAGCTCGTCAGATGCGGATTTTGATAATGATAATGATAATTTCACTAATTATGAAGAATATTACTATGGATTGGATAGTATTGCCGATAACAACGACCCCACTAACCCCTGGGACTCTAAAGAGCATCCAAAGAACCGGAAATGGGTGGAAGTTACGATAAAAGAAGCTGAAGAGGATACATTCTGGCCAATAGCGGTGGCATTTTTTGTTTTGGTTTTGATGATTTTTTTAATGATAGGTATCTATAGTATTGTTACACGCAAAGTGCGAATTGCAAAAGATTATTCGGAAAAGAAAAACAAACTTGAAGAAACCATAAAAAACCAAAAAGAAAACGAAATAACAGAGATCGCCAAGAAGAAACGCGGATTGTATTCATTACCGACTACAAATGTATTATGTCCTTCCTGCGGTCACCGCAATAAAGTCACCTCAAATAACCGGCCATTGGGGGTAACATGTGAGTTATGCGATATACGAGGAGTTATCTATTAATATTAATGTTATATTATTTAATTGAAGTTATACGTTTTCAAAGAAATAGGAGATAGTAAACTAGTTGGTTGAATAGTAGATTGAGCTAATAGTGATGGAATCATGAGTGTTGAAATGTTGTATATTTCGATTCATTATCAAGATGTTTGATTTGTTATTGATAATTCATTAATGCATCCCGGTATCTCAACGACATTTACAACATCCTGACATCTCTACGAGAGATACAACATCCCATTATCTACCAGTTGACCATCCCATCTCGTTGAACTAAAATTATTATTCTATAAAATCAAAACGTAAAAGTGCAGTTGTTTAACAATATTTATAAATCATTATAAATAATACAGGAATGATTGATTTATCCAATTGTGCGATTATTGAAATACATTAGTGCATTTGAGCAATGAATTAAAATATGTTTGATCCGGAGGAAAAAAAGGTGAAAAAAAGAGCAGCAACAATTTCATCATTGGTCTTATTAATTGTTGGTCTTTTAATTTTAACTTCGTATTTGGTAATGACACCTCCAGTATCTCATCAAAGTTCGATGAAGAATTATGGTGAGAGTACAAATACAAATGTGGTAGATGTAATTGAACCAAATACACAAGAACCTGTAACGTCGCCCGGTTCTGGTACTCGAGGGGATTATACCGAATCCGAACCGAATAATGATTTTTCTGAAGCTGATGACATCTCGGCGATCTCAAAACCAATTAACCTCAACGGTAGACTATCAACCATTCCGGATATTGATACATCTAAGATCTGGTTAGACGGTGAGGATAAACCGGTGGGTAATTTAACTGTTAAACTTACTAATGTATACAGTGCCGATTGGCAAACTGGATATTATTCAACTTTTATTATCTCAATATACGGTAAATTTGAGAAAGAATACCTTTTGATGAAAGTAGTATCGACCAGTGTATATACTTGGAATGACGAGAGTGATTGCGAACCTGCCACTATTCATGGGTTTAATACGGGAGATTATTACATTCGTGTCTCATCATTTCGATCAAGTACTTGGGCTGATGACCCTATTGATTACACACTTCAGATCACCACGGGATCGGCCACACCCGAAGATGACAATCAAGTACCCCAATTTGCCGATGAGCTTATTGGCACCATCACTAACAAAAAAGTTACCATGTCAACGAACATTTTTGATTGGTATTATTTTGACTCACCTGATCCGGAGGATTATGAGGGTGAATACTCGGAGGTAAACTTTTCGATCTCAGTGAAAATCGTCGATTGTAAGGAAATGCAGACCCAAAACATAAACAATCAACCCATTAGCTTTGTGACCGAGGTACATGTATTGATTTATCATGAGATCGCAAATAATTACTTCAAGGGTGAGGAGATCGTGGGAAATAAGAATAAGAAATATGGCCAGGATAATCCGATCGAATTTCATAAATGGACATCAGAAACGAGAACATATATAGGAATCTATGTTCAAAGATATGGCAAGACCAACGATGGTCAGGGTGAGTTTCTTTTAGGCGACGGCTTTTGCGATGGCTGGGCTCAATATAAGATCGAAAAGATACAGGCCAAGCCGATCATCAGGCCAACATTATCCGATGCAAAGGTGACCTTACCGGTTGGGAAGATATATCATACATACACTTACACCGTGACATATTCGGATGAGAACAATGACAGACCGAGAAAGATCTCCATTACGATCGATGGTGGAAATACCGTATTCAAAGCGCCAATGACAAAGGTTGATGATTCAGATAAGACTTATGATGACGGTTGTATTTATCAATATATACTTGATGGTAACGAGTTTGATCCTGATCGGGAGGTACATGAATACTCGATCTATGCGGAAGATATTGAGATCTCGATCAAGAGGAATTTACAAGGTGATGGCCCAATAATTACTGAAAACATTCTGCCAAACGTACGTCCATCCGCCTCTATGACATATACACTCTATGAGGATGACCCAATTTCTTATTTGGATCTGAATACGACATTTGAAGACCCGGATAATAATACATTGTATTACAGATTATCAGATGGTGTTCATAATTGGTCCGGTATATACAACAGTGAGAATATCTCGATAAAGGTCGCAACTCTGCTGGATGATGAGGGGAATGCCAACCAATATCTCGAATTCCGGCCCAAGGAGAACATGTTCAATCGCCTAGCTGGACAGGACTTCGGCAGTGAGATCGTTTATATCAATATAAGCGATGAGGATCCTAGTCAAGAGGGTGGGATCAATCGTGCCCATTATATCTGGCCGCCATTTGAGCTTGAATTAATAATACTCGGGGTCAACGACCCGCCGCAGAGTAAAAGTTCTTTTGGCTATCATTTTCAAAATGGAGAACTGGTACTGAAAGAGGACATTGGCTATTATGGATTTAACCTATATGACATCTTTTGGGACCCGATCGAAGATGATCCATTGACCTTCTCAGTGAGAGATAACAAAAATATTGATGTTCGATTTTATTCAAATGGCACTGCGGATATCATCCCCAAAGAGAACTGGACCGGAACAGAGTCTTTTGAGTTTATCGCCGATGATTCCGAGGCTACAATTGAAGACACTCTAAAAGTCAAGGTCTTGGCCGTGAATGATAATCCACATCTTAACTATACCCCCAAACAGATTTTACACGAGGGTGAATGGTTTAATATAACATTTATTGGCTATGATCTGGCCGACAACGAACCCGTCTATTTCATAACAAATTTAATGTTTGAACTCGATCTATCGGATGATGAGTACATATTCGACCCGGATACCGGTGAGCTTAAATTCAAACCAATCAATAAAAATGTAGGAACATACAAGAACATCAATATTACAGTCAAGGATTATAATGGTGGCTGGACCACGCAGATCATGGTATTTGAGATCTTGAATAGCCCGGACCCGCCTGTGCCAGAGATTTTCAGTCCCGCCCCGGGCCAAAGATTTCTTAGCTCCGAGCTTATCGATTTCCAGAGTTATTATTACGACCCGGATGATGAGATATTGATCGAGGAGCATACCTTTAGATGGCATTCGAGCCTTGATGGAAATCTAAGTGAGAACAATAACTTTCGCCATACGTTATCAGAAGGTGAGCATGTCATAACTTTGACGGTTTCCGATCCGGTTTTGATCGGTTCAAAAGAGATACAGATCCGTGTGGTGAGTGAAAGCGATCGAGACATCGATGAGGATGGAATTCCGGATTATTGGGAGATCTTATATTCGTTGAATGAGTTTGATCCACGCGATGCACAACAAGACCCGGATGTGGACACGTATACCAATTTAGAAGAATATCTTGGCCTGGATGGTAACGCGGGGAATAATGATGATACCGACCCGTGGGACCCTGATATGCATCCTGCTAAGCACTTTACAAAATCCGCAGAAAAGGATAATTGGTTATTATTAGGCGGCTCGGTTACGTTGGCCGTTGTACTGATCATTTTAATTTCATTATTTATAATTATCCGGCATAGAAAACGCCAAAAAGCTAAAAGGGAAGAAGATGAGGTAAAAGCCAAAGATGAAGAAAAACCTATTTGGCAAGATACTTTCGGCAGAAAGTACAAGGTCTATCAATATAAATCAACTTATATAATATGTAACAATTGCTTAGAAAAGTTAGAAATAGAATTACCTATTAGACCATTGGTCGTAACGTGTACAAAATGTAATAAACGTGGAGTATTATATAAATAGAAAAAATTTTATGGTATTATCGTATTATCCTTTCAAAATCGACTAAGAGGCTTAGATATGCAGGTGGTTAATCCTTCAGGTCAAGTGATGAATCCAGAACAACAAAAAAAGCTTGATGAAGAGCGTAGAAAGTTAGATGAAGACCTGAAAAATGGAAAAATATCCCAAGCAGAATATTTTTTAAAGACTCAACAGCTTTCGGGAGGTCAAGTCGCACCGGGAGCAGGAGCACCCGGAACCGCACCGCAACCATTTACACCAAATCCGGTGACGCCCGGACTTCCACAATTACCTCCCGCCACGGGCCAGGCGCCAATAAAACCCATTACTCCCGTAACACCCCAAGCAACCGGACCAAAAGAGGAGATCCCTCCTATCGGTCAAGCGCTGGCGGTGGGTTCGGAAGATATCGAAGTTGTAGAATGTTACAAATGCAGCGGATTAATTACGGTTACAACCAAACAACGACCGGTGATCATTGCCTGTCCAACTTGCGGTACAAAAGGTGAGGTTGACGCATCGGAACCCGAACCAGTCACACCCGATAAGACAACACCAAAAGCCACAGAAGGGATCACCCTTGACGAACAGAAAGTGTTCCAATTTGCAGGTGAAGAGTCAAAGCCGAAGGGCCCTGCATTTGGTTCAAGTTTACATGACGACATGGCAAAACACGATTCGGTCAGCACGCCCACGCCAACTACACCCGCGCCAACTACACCCACACCAACCGCACCCACACCAACCGCACCTACGCCAACCGCACCCACGCCAACCACACCCGCGCCAATCACGCCTACGCCAATAACACCTACAACTCCTGCGGTAAACAAGGACAAGAAACAATAAGTATTACAATACAATCGTTCTACTTTGGATACCGTTCTTTTTGCTTTGTTAAATATTAATGACACGTTAGAAACATCGGAGGCTTAACTAGTTGGGAAAGGTGCGTAAATCAGTCTACCGTCAACCGGTTACATCTGATGGATTACGTAAAATGGAATCCGGAGAACTTAAATGGTTTGATATCGAAATGTTCTCCAATCTCAATACGGGTGTACTTGAACAATATCTTGACGAGAAGAACCGTGGTGAGGGTTTTGGACGCTCCAAGCTTGTGTGGTCAAAAGTTTTTATTGGCATACTCATAGGAATTGGATTTGCGATCATTAACCAATATATCGGTTTAAAGATCGGCTTGATCACCAGTGGTTCATTATATGTTACTTACCTGGTTGGCATGGCGCTGCGCTGGTCACCCACGGAGATCAATGTAGCAAGCGGTGGCGCTGGTGGCGCCGATAAGACTTGCACCGGTTTTGTATTCACATTCCCCGCTATTTTTCTACTTGCATATTCAACCCGTTATATTGGGTATCAGGGTTCGAGATTGATCGAGCCTGAGGCCATCGGCCCGTTACTACCGATCGTGCTTGTTTCTGCGATCCTAGCAGCTTTTCTGGGAGTTCTATATTTTGTGATCTTTCGTCGGATCTGGCTCGTGGAGGACCCATTACCAGCCCCAGGCATCGAGGCACAGATCAAATTATTGGATATTGCCAAAGACATCGAAAAAGGTACGGTAGAACATGCAAAGCATTCGATCAGACTGGTCAGAAATTGGTTATTAGTGGTAATGGGTTTTGCATTTATCCGCGATTTTCCGATCATACCCAAGAGTGGAGGAAAGGTCTCAATTATTGATTCGCTCATCGGGAGTGAGTATTATTCCATGGGTGTTGTTCACATGTCCAATGAGCAATCGGTCTATACCCATCTTGGTTATGCATTCCAGGGTGTGGGTCTTGCCATTGGCTGGTTCATGAAAGCTCGGGTAGCAATACTGGTCACTATTGGCAGTCTATTTACCTGGCTTGTGGTAGTGCCAATGATCGTAGCCTTTGATGTTCCAATATTTGTGCCTCTTCTAGGCGAATCGCTCTCACCACACAGTTTCCCGGCCTCGGTGATCTTGGACGGTGAACCACTCTTGCTCCTGGGTGCACGCTCACCCGCACATGCTGCCGATCTCGGTGTGGCAAAGATCTTGGCCATTGGTGCAATACTGGGGGGCGGTATTACTGCATTAATAAAAATGTTCCCAACATTCAAAACAGTTACATCGGACCTGCGCGGCACTGGTGGTACGGGTGGCGGTGCGGGCACGGGTACAAAACGCAAGGATTGGATACCACATAAGGGCTGGTACGAATGGCCGTTGTCGCACATCAAACCAATGATGATCGTCGCTGCTGTTGGTATCGGTCTGGTTTTCTGGGCTGGTGGGTTCCCGCCGCTTCAATCTTTTGTATTCTCAATTCTTTTGGTCGGACTGACCTTTTTGTTGGGCGCTATTGCGATCAAGGTCGGCGGTGAGGTCGGGACCACGCCGGTATCGGGCACTTCATTTATTTGCCTGCTGTTATTGGTACTGGTATTCGGTGGATTGAATAAGATCACACCATTCAATAGCCCCAGCCAGTTGATCATCATGGCACTTGTCGGAACTACGGTGTTCGGTTCCGCGATCTCGTTATCCGCAGATATCATCTGGGAGTTCAAGGTTGCGGTATATACGGGTACAAGACCGTATCTGGTCATGAAAAGCGAACTTGTCGGGATCTTTTTCGGCGTATTTGTGTCTGCGCTCGCCGCGATCTTCTTCGGCACGATCTTGGCCCAGGGCATAATAGAATTGGAAGCGCCGCAGGCAAATGCATTTGCCACATTTGCCCAGATCTTGATGGGTGGAAAGGTCATGTACAGCGTATTTTTCGTGGGGATCTTGATCGGAGTATTCATCGAGCTCGTCACCGGCATGGGGACCGCGTTCGGCCTGGGAATGTATCTTCCATTATCTTACACATTAACATTTTTGGTTGGCGGCAGTGCACGTGATGTCTGGGAAAAGAAATGGCTGGAACCCAAGGCTAAAAAGAATAATTGGAACGAACGTGAAAAAACCCTGCGCCTATTGGATACATTTATGATAGCTACCGCGTTATTGGTTGGTGAGGCGATGCTTGGGGTAATTCTTTCGGTTTATTTGTTCTTTAGTTAAATATGACTACTGAAATAAAAGTTAGTGATATAGGGGATAATAGGATGATGGTTACTTTCCCATATAATCCGACTTATATTACAAAAATAAAAACTATCAAGGGATATAAATGGCATCCTGAGAGGAAGTATTGGAGTGTTCCATCAGACGATGGTATTTTGGAGAGGATACGCTCTATTTTTAACGGAGAAAGAATTTATGTTGACCCTGCTCTTCGGACAGGAGAGAGACATTTCGAAGGTTTACGGAAAGAATTAATCGCCAGAAAATACAGCCCAAAAACGGTCAAGTCGTACATTTATTACAATGAAGTTAGAAAACAACCTCTTATCTATGAGATAAGGAGGCCTACAAAGGACAAAAAACTGCCAACAGTATTGAACGAAGATGAAACATCAACAAGAACCGCTCAACAGATATTCTTGGATGCAACAAAGATTGCAGGGATTACGAAGTATGTCAGCATTCATTCCCTTAGGCACAGTTTCGCTACACATCTATTAGAGAGCGGTGTCGACCTCAGATATATCCAGGAGCTCTTAGGGCATAAAAGCAGTAAGACTACCGAGATTTACACACACGTCAGCAACCTGTCTATGAGAAATATCAAGAACCCCTTAGATAATATATTCCAAAGACGATCTGAGCTGGATGCAAAAGATAAATAGTAGCATTTGTATCCAAAGTAGGTATATACGCAATTTACTGCGCATATACCTCCAAAAAAGGCTTGTATCCGCAGTAACTTGCGGATATAAGGAGTTAGGCAAAATTCAACCCGAGCCCTCAACAAGATTTTCTTTCCACCCCGCATTTTAAATCTCTTAATCGATAAAAAATAGAAAAACTTATTAGCCTGCTAATAGATATATTACGTGTGATAATATGAATATTAGTGTTGAAGTTACTGGAAATCTACTTGAATATCTAAATCTAAAAGTAGAATCAGGTATATATAAAAGCAGAAGTGAAGTAGTTAGACAAGCAATTAGATTACTTATTCAAATGGATCTCGAACAGCAACTCAAAGAGAAAGGAATTGATCCAAAGAACTTGGATAAGTTAAGAGATGAGGTTTCGGAGGAAGTTCTTGGTAAAAAATACAAAAAACTCACCTGAGTTAATAATCGATACCTCAACATTTTTCTCTGCAAATTATAATCGGAATGGAAATGAAGCTGAATTATTTCAATTGGCAGATGAAGGAAAGTACAAATTGATTCTCTTTCAATATGTATATGACGAATTGAAAGCTGTATACCAACGAAAAGGAATTGATTTCAATTTTGTATTAGATTTACTTGACACTTATCATAATATCATCTTTGAAGATATTGACGAATTAAGTGATGAAGAGGTCGGGTTAGCAATTAAATTGATAACAGATCCTAAAGATAGGCCAATATTCATATTTGCATATCGAAAATTAATCTCGAATAATAATGCCTTTTTCGTTGCTGGAGATCACGTTTTCTTTACAGAAGATGTTAAGAAGAAACTGAATTATCAAGTATATCATACGATTGATTTTATCGAATTGATTAAAAAGAGAATAAAGTAGGGAGATTTAAAAAACCCACCCAAGAAAATCGAGGGCTCTTTTCAGTTGAACTCTCCGTTCGCTATTCGCTCACTTCGGGGTCGTTGCACTTTCGCCCTTCGGGCTCACCCTTGCATAACACGCGGGTATGTAGCTTCAGACTCTGCAGGTCTTCCGCCCAAATTACCTTCGATAGATTATTAATCCAGCTAATCTATTGCTTAATGGTGAAACGGTAACTTCGCATACCCGCTAACCGTTGTACGAAAATGGTGATTGGTAAGTGCTTCACCACTTTACTATTGTAAATTGGTTCGAGCTAAAAATTCTTTATAAAGAAATGATCGTTAAGAAAGAATTTTTACCTATGGAATACAGGGTGTTGAGAGATAGTCCACCGGTCTATCAGTCTGCTGGTCTATCGGTCAATTAGTTACTAGTTCCTAGATGCTAGTTGCTAGTCGACCATCGGACTAACTGACCAGCCGACTAGCTGACCAGACGACCATCCATAATTCATTAAGTTCTTCAACTAACAAAGTAGTGTTAATTAACATAAATTAATTAACGATCATTATTAATCCCCCTATCTATGGTGCAGTCCATGAATATAGGTGTATCCAGCCCCGCATTCGCTCTTGAACCCGTGTCAAAGACCATTGAGAAAGTTGCCGATATAGGTAAGTTCGAAGTCTGGGAGATCGTGGCCGACCTCAAACAATTATTACCCAAGATCGCTCCGGAGGTTAAACAATTCATGCAATCATACGACATTGATGTCAGTATCCACGCACCGTTCAATGACCTGAACCTTGGCGCGTTGAACCTGGACCTGCGAATACTGGCGATTAAATATATCAAAGATACTATAGAAACCGCTGCGAATCTGGGTATCGGCACGGTCTCTTTCCACCCGGGCCATCTTTGTCCCTCGGGTATATATGCCCCTGATAAAGTAAAAGAGGCGAATTTAACCTCTATACGAGAGCTTGCGAAATTTGCGAAAGATTTTGATATAACATTAGCACTCGAAAATATGCCCATGAAATTCTGGACGCTGGGAAACCGTGCAAATGATATCCTGGAAATGATCGACAATACGGACTTTGGAATTTGTTTTGATATCGGTCATGCATTTATTATGGACGAGATCGATAATTTTTTAAACAGTGCTCAAACTGCCCCGATCAATAATATACACATCCATGATAACATGGGTCGGCGTGACGAGCATCTGGCCTTAGGAGAGGGGAAGATCGATCTGCCTTATGTTCTCAAAAGATTGGCCCCGAAATATTCAGGAAACATAATAATTGAATGCAATAATATTGAGGAAGGACTAAAAAGTAAAGAATATCTGGAAAAATTACTAAAATAACAAATCTTATATGGTAATATGTCGATTCAAATTGGCAGGAAAGCTTTCGAGTTGTGAGAAACATGGGTTATTGTATAGAATGTGGAGCAATGGTTGGTGCGGACGTGGAGAAATGCCCGATCTGTGGCGCCAAACAGCCAACTGTAGAGTATGTAGATCTGGACGGTGTGCCAATTCGGCAGATCGACCCGACCAGTTCAACACGTAATGGCAATGGCAGTGCGGGGACGAATATTCAAAAACAACAAGATGAGGTCTTGCGGTTACTCGGCCGTGGTGATGAATGCTTTGAATCGGGCAAGGCGTGGTTGGGTATGAAAGACCGAGTGCGCGCGCGAAAAGAGTTTCAAAGGGCGTTCAAGTATTACGAGACCGTGCTGAAGCTAGATCCAAACAATGAAATGGCTTGCAAGGGCAGAGCCGGATGCATGTCCAAAATGGCATAAACGTTATTGGGTGGAAACAATATTTAGTACTACTTCGTGGGTTAATGGTTTAGTATTCAGAAATTAATGAATGGTCGAATGATGGGCAACTCAGGGGTCTGGGGTCACAACTCAGGGGTCAAGGACTCTCGACTCTTTAGACTCCCGACTCTTTAGACTTACAATTGTTTGAATCATTTATTTAGCATGTTTAATTTGGTATTCTAGAAAATCATAAGCTGCAATTGACCTCTTGAATACTTCTTTCGCCTCTTCTTCCAAAATTGTTAAATCATTATATCTTGGGCTGTGATGGATCAAAAATAACATTTTAACCTTTGCCTTTTTAGCGACCTCTGCGGCTTGACGTGCCGTGGAATGGCCGTATATATGCGCCTTTTGTTCCAGGGTCGAATCAAGACACGCGTCGTGGATCAGCACGTTTGCAGACTTTGCATTTTTGATCACCGCGTCACATGGCCGGGTGTCACCAGAATATACCAACTTTCGCCCGGGTCGTGGTGAGCCCAATACTTTATCGGGTGTGATCACCCGCCCGGAAACCGTTATGGTTTTGCCCTGTTGCAGCTTGCGATAAAATGGACCTGGCGGGATGTCAAGAGCCTTTGCCTTATCCAGGTTGAATTTGCCTGCGCGTGTGCGTTCCTGAAGCACATAACCAAGGGTGGGCACATCGTGGTCAACACTGAAGGCGCCTACATAATATTTATCAAAATTGACTCTTGCATTATCATTAAGCTCGTAAAGATCGATCTTGAATCCCGCAGAGAAATATCCCAGATCCAATAAAGTTGAGATGGTTTTTATTGTGCCTTTGGGCCCATAAATTGCCAGATCGGCTGTTCGATTGTTCAGGTTCATGCTCTGGACCAGTCCGGGAAGCCCAAGAAAATGATCGCCATGAAAATGAGAAATAAATATTTTTGAAACTTGCATGAAGCTGAACTTAGATATCATGAATTGACGTTGCGTACCCTCACCGCAATCAAAGAGAAGGATCTCGCTACCTATTTTTACGGCAATTGCAGGTACATTGTACTCTTTACATGGCCAACTGCCACCAGTGCCTAAGAAAATTAGATGCATTATATGGAAATAGCACTAAAAGTATAAAAAGTTATAAAATCTGAAAAATCAACCTGGTTTGATCCTAAAATCCTAATATCTACATTTGCTCTTGTTCCATGGCGACTTGTTGCATTTCCATAAGACGGCGCTCTTCCTCGGAAAGATCAATATGCTCAGGAAAGTGTCGTAAAAGTATAATATCGCCAATATTTTGTACCCAGCGGAATGGAATTGTAATGCTTCTTGAGGCTTCAACTAGGGTTGGATTGGTCTCATCTACATACAGGCTGTCAGCCTTATGAGTTTTCAAGTCTACGATTACGTTATTGACCACACCTACAAATACACCGAAATTAGTATAAATTTGTAAGCCAAGTAGTGAAGTGACTTCTTCTAGCATATAAAATCCCTCAGGTAGATTATATACTTCATTTATTTAATGTTTTCTGAGAGCAACCAAAAATGTTTTACAAACCAATTACCATTCCAGGTTGAGGTTTTTAATGGGATATAACAAAGGAAAGCTAGGATTTATAATGGGTTCGAATGCGTTCAATATTAGCGGTCTGGATACGCTTACTGGCAAAGCCGTTGATACGGACTGCGGTGAGGCGCACGTTCGTGTGAGTGATGATATCGTATTATTATCACGACATGGTGAACGCGGCAATATCCCGCCGCACATGATCAATCATCGAGCTAACATACTGGCATTCCAGATGCTGGGGGTGAAACAGATACTTAGCTTCACCTCTGTGGGCTCGCTGAACCTGGAACTTGAACCTATGCATATATTGATGCCCGATGATTATATTAACCTGGGGAGGATTTGGACATATTTTGATGTCAAGATAAAGCATATCGTGCCCGGCCTGGATCTGGGTTTTAGAGAACAAATTTATAAGAGAATTAAATCACTGCCGATCAAGCTTAAGTTCAACGGCATTTACATACAGACCCGTGGACCAAGACTCGAGACCAAAGCGGAGATACAAATGTTCAAAAACTTTGGCGATGTTGTGGGCATGACCATGGCATCGGAGGCCACGCTGGCGGCAGAACTTGGGCTTAGCTATGCAAACATCAGTATCGTTGATAATTACTGCAATGGCCTGACCGAAAGGCCGTTAACGATCCAGACCATGAAGGGTAACCAGGAAAAAAACTCAGAGAATGTTGAACAAATCGTTAAAAACTTAATTCCGGTGGAAAAATGACCGATATAAATTCAGATGTCCGCAGCATCTTGATTAAAAACGTACAATTGAATGGTAAGGAAACGTCGATCTACATCGAGGGCAATACGATCACGGAGATCGGCGGCCCGAAACTAGAGGCGGACACTGTTATATCCGGTACAGGCCAGGCGGCGATACCCGCACTGATCAATACCCATACCCATGCCGCCATGACACTGTTTCGTGGTTATGCGGACGACCTGGAGCTGTTCGATTGGCTGTCCAAAAAGATCTGGCCTTTGGAGCACAAACTGACGCCTGATGATGTGTACTGGGGCACGCGATTGGCGTGCCTTGAGATGATCAAAACCGGCACTACTTGCTTCAATGACATGTACTGGCACATGACCTCTGCGGCGCGTGCAGTGGAAGATTCCGGAATACGCGGTGTCATCTCGGGTGTGGTGTTCGATAATTTTGACCCGGAGAAAGGAGAAAAAGAGTTCAAACGATGTGTAAATGATATCAAGGAACTGCGGGACAATACGGGTCCACGCGTTATAGCGTCATTTGGTCCGCATGCGGTGTATACGGTATCCAACGAGCTTTTGGAAAAACTTACAAAACACGCCCAAGAGCATGACATGCTTATACACATCCACCTTGCAGAGACCGAGAAAGAAAACCTGGATTATATCGAGCGTGAGGGTGGTCGCCCGGTGGAAAAGCTTGCAGAACTCGGGTTCTTTGGAGCCAATGTGATCTGTGCACATGGTGTTTGGCTTAACGAGAAGGATATACGTACCTTGGCGGAATTTGATGTGAAGATATCGCACAACCCGACCTCAAACATGAAATTGGCGATTGGTAGTGCGATCCCGTACGAGCAATTAACAGCCGCGGGGTTAACGGTCTCGCTTGGCACGGACGGGTGTGCTTCCAACAACAATCTTGATATGTTCGAATCTATGAAGGTGGCTACACTTCTGCAGAAATTCCATACCAACCAGCAAACCGTGATGCCCGCTCATGAAGTCTTCGAAATGGCCACAATAAATGGTGCTAGAAGTCTTCGATTGGATGCCGGTGAAGTTGCTGAGGGTAAATTGGCAGACCTTCTATTGGTTGACCTGAAGCATCCGTCAATGGTACCGAACCATGATCTGATTTCAAATTTAGTGTATTCTGCAAACGGTTCAATAGTAAGAACGACAATATGTAACGGCAAGATACTGATGTTGGACCGCAAGGTAGAGGGTGAGGAGGAGGTAATAGAGAAGTGCCAGGAGCATGCAGCTAGGCTGGTTAATGATTGACGGCTTGAAGATTACAATGTTGAAAATAAGATGAGGTTGAATATTATTATATGCTGAGTTGTTCTATATATCTATGAGATGTCGGGATGTTGTATATAGCGCAGAGATATCGGGATGTTGGATATGTCGTTGGGATGTCAGGATGTTCTATATGTCGTTGATATGTCAGGATGTTCTATCTATCGTTGAGATATCGGGATGTTAGATATATCATTGATATTACGGGACGAACCAACTGTATAGAAAAAACAAATCAAACATCCTAACAATGAAGCGCTATGTCCAACATCTTAACAAATAAGCGTAACGTTCAACATCCCAGTAATTAATCGAAATATAGAACATCTTAATAATGAATTGTAACGTACAACATCCTAATAATTAATCGCAATGTAGAACATCCTAATAAAAAAGCGTAATATCCAACAACTAATCAATAATGAATAAAAAGACAGTGATAATATGACAATACCACAACTATTAAAAGCAAGCTTAGAATCCTCACCCATCGTAAAAAAAGGCGAGTATAATTATTTTGTCAACGCCATTACCGATGGCGTACCCGAGATATCGGCCGAGTTACTGCGTGAGGTAGTTTCTGAAACAAAGAAGTTACTTACAAGTGACGTCGATAAGGTTGTGGCAATAGAAGCTATGGGTTTGCCTATTGGAGCGCTACTTGCTGCAGACTTGAACAAGCCGTTGGTGGTTATGCGCAAGAAGGGCTACGGCCTGGCCGGAGAGGTTTCGGTGGAGCAGGTGACAGGGTACTCGAAAGCAAAGGTTTTCATTAACGGTTTGCACCGTGGCGATAGAATAGTTATTGTAGACGATGTTGTGAGCACGGGCGGGACACTAAAAGCTCTATTAAGCGTTTTAAAAGAAATGGGCGTAGATATAGTCGACGTGATCATTGCCATCGAAAAAGGTGATGGTAAGAAGATGGTGGAGCAAGAAACCGGTGTGAAGATCAAGACATTGATAAAAGCTGATGTGATCGAGGGCAAGGTCGTTACATCGGAGGTGTAGGTTAGGGGTTAACCCGCAACATGTATGCTAAGGCAATTGTAAATTGGAAATGTAGAAAACCCAATTGATAATTTAAGGGGTCGGGGGTCTGGAGTTCAGGGGTCAGGGTGATTTCGACATGAAAGTTTATCGAATTATTTCTGACTAAATTCACCTAATCCACAAATTATTTTCTATATAATATAATGTTAAAATCTATTTTTAAGATTTAATATGATATGAAATGCATAACGAACAAAAATATCTATAATTATGGGATAAAAG
>JAEHCK010000130.1 GCA_020696345.1 Thermoplasmata archaeon
AGGGGTAGGTGCCGTACGCGGGCGGATAGCCTGTCTGCCTCTGCTCCTGCCCCTGCCCCGGAAACGATAAGCTCGTCGGGGCAGCGCCGCGCTCTATTTCTATTGTACGCGAGCGATCTTTAGCACGGCGTTTCCAATCTCTATTTGCCTTTGCCAACTCGCGCTCATACTCATCATCCGGATCACCCGCGTCATGTCTCCTGCCATTTTTGATCTTTCGTCCATCGTACATGTTCAACCCGCCGGTTATTCGGGGAGATGTACTTTGGGACCCTGTGTAGATTGAGATATCTTCGGAGTTGTATAGGGTGCAGACCCCGGAAGGTTTGGTTTTGAGACCATTGGCGTTTTTTGGGATGCTTGTGGTTGTGCTGGTGGCTGTGCCTGGGGTTTTGCAGGTGTTGATATTGATGTTGATGTGGCGGGTGTAGCTATTGTTGGTGTTGGGCTGGTTTTTACTTCCGGTACAATCTTTCTTGCAGGCGGTAGAGCGGGCAAATTTTGCGGAACCGCCGCGGAACCTGGCTGGGTATTAATTGTTGGTTGTTGTACCGGACTTTGCGTAATCTTGGCCAGCATTGGTATTTTTGGAATTGCTGCAGCACCGGCAGCACCAGTACCAAAAGCTCCTACACCCAAGCGTGGTCCCGATAGTGGCGGAACCTTAAGTGTTGACGGTACCTTGCCGTAGGATATTACTGGAGCAGATACCGTGCCGGGTTTAACGGTAAGCGTGCCCGCGGGCAATGCTTCATACAGGGCTTGACGCTTGCGGTTTTTCCTTATAAGCATTCCAATAATAGCAAGCACAAGAACAATTATGGCTATTATACCTAATATCAGCCATGACATGGTGGCAAAAGTATTCGCCCTTGTATCCGCAATATCTCCTTTAACATCATTGGATGGCGCGGTTATGTTCAATACAATTGTTGATGATACCGCGTCGGCAATATTGCCGGCAGAGTCCTTGACTTTAAAATATACGATCTTCTCACTATTACCTTGGGTTAGCTCGTAGGTGCGTGTGGACATGAAATCCTCCCAGGAACTCCAATTATCACCGTCAGGACGGAATGACATATTGTCCAACCCTGAGAGTTCATCAAATGCACTTAGATAAAGCTTAACAGTTGTTGAATTTGTTTCAATTAAACCATTATTAATTACAACTGATAACAAACTTGGCGGGGTAGTGTCCAAAATTATTGTGTCATGTACTGGTTCCGCTATATTTCCAACTTTGTCCATTACCTTAAAATAAACGGTTTTTTCACCATCTGCAGTGGTGAAGGTCAGACTTTTTTCAAGTTCGAAATCAAACCATGGGTACCAATGGGCCCCATCGGAGCTGAAGGTCATCTTATGCGGGCCCGAGTGTTTATCAAACGCGGTCAAGCTTAGATCAATATTTTTAGTATTTGTATATTTCGAGTTCTCATTAATTAATATTGATAATTGCTCGGGTGGTGTAGTATCAAATATGATCGTATCAAAAACCGGCTCGGCCACATTACCTGTGAAATCCTGCACTTTGAAATAAATATACTTTTCCCCGTCGCCAGTGGAGAGTTCGAAAGTTGGTGAAGTATTATACGGCTTCCAATTGGACCAAATCGAACCATCTGTGCTGAAGCACATCTTGGCTATTCCGGAGCCGATGTCTTCTCCTGCAAGTGTAAGATTCACAGTTGGTATGCCGGTATATTCTGCTTCATCATTGATTGATATAATAAGATTTTCTGGCGGTTCGGAATCGTACTTGAAGGTTGTTCCAAGAGTTGGGACCTCGACATTATTTATTTCATCGATTGCACGTGAATGAATAATAAAATGATCGCCCGTGGTGAGTGGTATGTTGCTGGCATTATAGGTCCATTCGGTTTTTCCATTGGTAGGTAACCAAATCTCTTCAGAGGTCCATTTAGTGCCGTCCCAGTAATCATTTTCTTTGGGACCAGAATCCCACATTGAATAATCACTGCAGCACATGATATTAATTTCAACATCACCGACCCCGGAACCGCTACCATCCAACGAGATACCGGAAATTGTCTTTAAATTACTCAACCAGGTATTATTTGCTGGGAGCGTTATATAAGACTCGGGTCTTTCAATATCAATAGTAAACACACTTCCGATACCTGGCTCCTCAACATTACCAGCTTTATCTGTTGCTCGGCTTTGTATTAAATATTCAGTATTGGATGTCCAAGACACTATACTTGGATCATATACCCAGTCCATCGTACCGGTGGTAGGAAGCCAGGCAATAAAAGGTGCCCAGCCGGAACCATTCCAGTATTGATTATCAAACCTTTTAATGGTGATCTCTATTAGTATTATCCCAGAGCCAGGACTCGGGTCGATACCTATTCCGGATATAGTATTCAAACTACTGTAAAACCTATCATTGATCGGCGTAATTGGCGCAGAGCCGGGTGCTTGTGTATCGATGACGATCATCCATGGCATATTATATTCTGTCCATATTGCGTCAATGTCCTTAGTGCGCACTCGCCAGTACCAAGCACCATCATGCATTTCTGTGTAACTAGTGCCCGTGGGAAACTCCCAGCGCTCCGTTATGGCGGTTTGTTCGCCCGTATCATAAGTTATGTTTTCGAATTTACTATCACCTGAAATTTGCACCTGGAACGCTTTTTGTTGAGTGGAATCATAATCGTTAAAGGTCCATACGAACGTGGGTTTATTTGTGGATAACAAGCTTCCGTTAACCGGCCCGATTATTATGGTATTGGGCAGACAATTATACGATATCGTGACATCCCTTAATTTTGGCGAATCGGTATAGATACTAATATTCAAATTAGCCGTATACTGGACCCATCGATCGCCAGTGTGACCGGACCAAATATCAGATGGCGATGATGTATAGTACGATGATGGACTCCCATCTGGCCCGACAAAGTCTTCCAAACTTAATTCTGACATCGAACTCGCCGTTCTAAGTTGGATTGAGAGGTTAGTATGATCGGGTGTAATAGCACTCCAGCTCAGGGTTTTGAAAGATGAATTGGAAAAGGTATCATAAGCTCCCGAAACATAAGTTCCGTTCTTGGTTTTTAGAAAATACTTATGGGTCCATGTTTCATCATCGTTGCCCGAGCTATCGCGCCCTCCAAAGAGTACAACGTTATCGGTCCCATAAACGCCTGCCATTGCGTGGCTGTATCTACCAGTTGGATAGCTTGTTGGTCGCGGCGACGGTGTTCTATCCTTCCAAATATCATTCTTAAAATCGTATACCCAGGTATCATCATTGTTCCACCATCCACCAAATAATATCATTTTGTCTGTGCCATGAATAGATGCCATTGCATGTAAATATCTACCAGTTGGTTTTGGATTGGGCGATTTTTGCGTCCAGGTTGCAGTACTCGAATCATATACCCATGTATCATCCTTGTAACCCGAGCTGCCCAGTCCACCAAAGAGTACAGCTTTATCATCATCATAAACGGGTGCCATTGTATGGCCATTTCTACCACTGGGTTTACTTCCTACGATATTAATTAAGCTCCATGTCTGACTTACTCCATCGAATTCCCAGGTATCATCCACATACCAAGGAATTGTGGTGATGCGGCCACCAAAAAGTACAACCTTATTTGTTCCGTGTACGGTGGCAGCTGCTGTAAAGTATCTCGTGCTTGGGTTATTGGTTGGGTTTGGATTCAAAGGTGTCTTATCGGCCCAACTATCTGTACTTAGATCATATACCCATGTATCATTTAAGAATCCGGAGCCCCAGCCGCCGAAAAGCAGCACCTGATCTGTTCCGGGAATGGCTGCCATTGCATGACCGTATCTATTCGTTGGATAGTTTGCCGGCCGTGGCGACGGTGTTTTATCGGTCCAAGTGTTATTTTTCAGATCGTATATCCAGGTCTCATCATTGGCTGTCAGGCCGCCAAATAATACAATTTTATCTGTATTCCAGACAGTTGCCATCGATACATACATTCTGGCACTTGGTTTAGACGATGGATTTTTCTTAACCCATTGTTGTATGTCCGATAGATTTATTTTCAATTCTGCCGCGTCTCCAGCGCCATTGAGTGAAACATTGTTGAGCGTGCCATTATAGAAATCGGTGTCCGAGGTCTGTTCCCAACTGGATGCCTCGGTCACTAGATAAATATTTAAGTTGTTAGGTATGATGACAAATAACCCGGAGCCGATCAAAAATATGATCATTAATATTGACCCGAGTTTTGAAAGAGATGTGGCGCTCTTTGCCTTATTATTCAACATAAATAAACCCTCCATTAGAGCATAAATTCTCTAAATATGGAAATTTGCCTTGCATGGTCGAACCCCATTGATAATTTGTTAATTAATACAGTAGCTGACACCATTAATAATTTGTTGCCATTTATTATTATTGGTTAAATATATTATAATTTACTAAAAAATCCTAATTATATAATATAAACGTTTTTTACTCATGAACATATTTGTGACAAATTATAAATAAAGATTGGAGCAGTTTTTTAATCGGTTTATAAACGTTATGGTTTTGTTATGACGTCTATTGGAATTTCAACGCTACCAGTCGATCTCATCCAAAGGAAAAGGTAAAACTAGAACAATTTGTTGGCACAAATTATTCGGCATTGAAAAACTCTTCGACTTTTTCAAAGCTTCATTAATTTTTTGGCGAAAATTATATCGAGCTAAGAATTCTTATATTAAATAACATTGAGTAAAGAATTCTTACCCAGCTAAAAGTTCGGATCACTTTTGACTGGGTAAGAATTCTGAGTTATTTGTAATGCATTTTTTAAGAATTCTTAGTTACAGACAATTTTTTATAAAAAATTGTTGTGGTTTAAGATTTAACTTTTGAAATTTAACTTTAAAAAAAATGTGTCAATCATTATTCTTTTTGCTAAACATTTTTTTATTTCTTGTGTCTGTGTATTAACCCGCGCGTCCTGGCAGGCCGGGCAAGCCGGCACAGGCTCTTTTCACCTGAGCGCGGACCACGGACTATCAGTATATCCTCGCTCAAGATCTTGGTATTCTCATCGGGGCCGAACAACCATTCGGAGCCGCGTCTGATCGCGATCACCCACATGCCGGTCTCCGACGCAATACGCATGGAGCCCAATGTGCAGTTGGCAACATTCGAGTTTTTACGTACAACCACCTTACTGATTATCACATCCGACTCCAGTATGCTCAATCTTACGATCGGGTGCGGCTCGATTTCGCGTAATACCACATCTGCGATACCGCGAGCGGAATCGCCTATCATCTCGATGCTGGTTGCAAGCCGGATCACGGTTAAGGCTGCGGTGGCGTTTTGTTTGGCGATCTGGGCCACGGCAAAATGTTGGATCTTATTGTACAGGCCATCGGTTATTTCTTCCAAATGGTACACTTCCTGCGCGATCTCCTTGTTATTGTACAACAACGCCGAGTATGCCAGGTCCACCATGAGCTCGGAAGTGTCCTTCATGCGAAGGAGCATTTGTTCCATGCGCTGGAGATCATTCACCGCACTCACCCCCATGCCCACCATCCGATCCAGCCCTAATGAGTCTATCACCGGTGGGCCACGGCTCTTCACCCGACGCGTACCTTATGAACTCCTCCAGACCATCCTCAACACCGCGTATTATTAGCCTATCATTTTCCTTGAACTTGAACTTCTCGTCAACATCATAGAACCAGCGCTTGCCGCGGTTCACCGCAATTATCCGTGCACCGGTCTCGGCCTCTACGCCGAGCTCACCTATACGACGGCTCACGATGGTGGAACCTTTCTCAACGAACACATGCTTGATCTTCTCGTCACCTTTGCGAAGTACCATGGGCAGTATCAGCCGCGCCTCCAGGTCCAGGTCCAACAGCTTGACGATGTCGCCGGCCGCGTTGGAGATGTTTTCGGCCATGGACGCAACCTGGAGTATGCCCGATAACTGCTCGGCGTCATCAACCGTACGAGTGGCAAGCATTGCGGCCAACCTGATCTGGTATAGAAGTTTATCCATCTTGATCTCCAGGTCCTCCACCTCCTTGCCCATATCCTCACAGTCAAAGATCACCGCCGAATATGCCAGGTCGACGATCACCTCGGATATATCCTTCATTTCGGTCAATAGCTCCTTCACCGACGTTGGGGTATATTCTATCTCTTCGAATTCTTTTTTCTTCTTTTTTGAAAAGTGCCATTTGATCATTTACTTTTCTCTCCTATAATCATTCATTATTTTTTTATCATATCTAATTTTTCTTTCTTCACTTTTGACTTTTAACATTTGACTTTTCAATCTTCAATATTCATTCTGAATTCCTATCCAACACCGATCACCGCCACCATTATAAACAGGCAAATTATCCCCAGAGCATCACCGCTGGTGGTCACGATCGGGATGACTGAGTTATCGGGGTCGAGGCCTTTTTTGAATGAATAATATGCCGATACCAGGCTCAACCCGATCAGGCATGTGACCAGCAGCACGCCGGCGCCTACCACGATCATGATCAGCCGGCCGAGGTTGATCACAGAAACATCCATGCCTGTGAACGGGAGCAGCAAATAGGTTAAAACACTTAAAATAAAAAATGTAATGATCCCTAGAAGAAATGTGCTCGACACATTCTTTTTTAGCTCCTTATCATGGATATCCAGGTTAATGATGCCCGTATGCAGCCCAGACGCCAAACGTGCGCCGAGTATGCTTCCGATATTGCCCCCAACACCGTTCACGACCGGCACCAGCGCCAGTATGAGCGGTATGGTCATAATACTTTGGTTGGTGTTCAGGACCTGACCGATCAAAACTTCCACTCCGATCAATATTGTAAGTAACGGGATGCTTTCCTTAATAATTTTCGGTGCTGAGTAAATGCCCATCTATATCACCCCTATAAACAAATACGCTGTTAGAAATATAACACTCAGGGTAATTATATCTCCAACCGTGGCCAAGATCGGTGCGGTCACATTGTCGGGGTCATAACCGCGTTTGAATGCTATGATTATTATACCGACCGTGATCAGTGCCAGTATCACCCCCGCTATTACACCCGCCATTAACGCGATGCAGATCAATCTAACAGGACCGATGCTCGGTAGGCCCAGAGCACGGCAGGTTAGATCTGCAAAAATGCCCGCAACCACGGCCATGATCACGCCAAGTGCCAGTGATGCATAAATGTTCTCCTTGGTTTCCTGGCACCAGATATTATCAGAAGAGATCACACCCATATGCACGGCCGAGCCGAGGCGTGAGCCTAAAGTGACATCGATATTACCCTTTAAACCCATGATCGCTGGAATTAAAACAATAAGGCCGGGCAGGTATTCAAGAAACCCTACCATGCCGCCGAAGATCCTGCCCGCGAAGATCTCACCGATTCCACAGAGTATGAGCAATGGCAAACTTTGTCGCAACATATCCTTGAATTCCAAGTGCTCACCTCTCTCTGACCTCCGTAGCGGGTTTTGTTCGATCTAATTTTTAGCCTAAACATAGCTCTGGTTGAGCCATTAATTTCAAATAATCTTGACACTTTCGACTTACTAACGGATTTTTTAATGTTATACAATAGAAATTCACCATTGTTTTTTGTATATTTGCAGTAGGAATGTAGTTATTAGTAATATGTTTGTCGGAAATAATCGATGAATTAATTATGATTTAATGAAGAGGGATTGAAGAATTGTTGTATATATCGTTGGGATAGTAGGATGTAAATTAGGAGTTTAAGGTTAGTCACTGGTTTGGGGTTTCAGGTTAATGGTTTAGAGATTGGAATTTGTAGTTTAATTTTACAATTTCAAATTTCAAATTTCCAATTTCCAAGGGTAATAATTCTGTTTATAGCACAATTATTTTATAAGAATTATTAGCCCTAGACAATTTGTTAATACAAATTGTTATAGTATCCTAATCTCCAACTAAGCAAATTTTAAGTACAATACCAACATTTTAACTACTTGGAATAATAATGAGATATGATTGCAAGGTCCAATGCCCTAAATGCTCTAATGTTTTCAAGGTCGAGATGGATACCACCAGCTCGTCGATCGTCAACCATTCATATCCAACCAAATGTCCGAATTGTACAAAGAAGATCATGGTTAAGGTCGGTGATGCAAACAGGTTCTGCGATTTACCCGAGAGCAAGGCGAGCGGTTTCGAGATGGGAAAACGCCTCACGAGTCTGCCTGGGCCATATCAACCAACGGGGTCTGCCAAAGACAAAGATGACACTGCGTTCCAGATCCACCCGCACCCGTACAAACACAAGCCGGCACAGACACAGACTAACAGATCTTTTACATTTGATAAGCCCACCAGGGCCCGGAACGGTTTGAAAATTGCCTTCATTTTGTTGATCCTGGTATTTATTCTGGGCGTGGCACATGGGGCAAACAGCCTGGTTCAAAGGACCGAACAGCCGATCAACAGCGAGCTCGATGAGTCGACCACCGTGGATATCCAGGGCAAGGTTATTGATTTTCAATCGGGAACACCTATAGGTAATTGTAAGGTCACGATCTTAAAGACCGGCCAGTCGACAACAACATCGGTTGACGGCCAGTATTTCATACCCAATGTCAAGGCCGGGGTGTATGATGTAAAAGCCGAGGCGGAAGGGTACAAAAAAATTATTAAGACGGTCACGGTCGACCCCGAGCTGCTGGGAAGTGTGAATTTTGAGATGAGGTCGGGTGTGGGCGAGCAGAATATTGACCAGTCGGTTGTGATGGAAGAAAAAGTTAAACAGAGTGTGAACTATATCGGTTTATTAATAATCCTTTTCTCATGTTTTGCGTTGGTTTCAGCATTCCTGATCAGGCGACGGAACCTGTTCGGTCTTTGCATGATAAGCGCATTTATCAGTATTCTATCAATCGGCGCATTCGTGGGAACATTTCTTGGGATAATTGCATTGATATTGATCATGATGTCCAGGACCGAGTTTGATAAAGGCATTAGCACTAATAGCACCCATATTAGAAACTATTAAATACCGAACCTAATATTTTGTGGTCGGGGAGGAAAATGACCCAGAATGTTACATGGAATTACGACCAATACCCAGGCGGTAAAACATATCCGAATTTATTTAAACCGATCACCATCGGCAAATTGACAATTCCGAACCGGATCAAATATGCGGCCACCGAGGAAAACCTGAACGCCCGCGACGGTTTCGTGACCGATGCAGGTGTGGAATATCTACGTTGGCGGGCTCGCGGCGTCGTTGGCGGGATATGCACCATGCAGGGCGTATATATGGACCCTGGCGGATTTGGCCAGGGCTATGTGGGCCAGGCCGCGGCATGGGACGACAAGTTCATACCCGGTTTGAAACGGCTCGCCGATGCAATACACGATGAGGGTGCAATTTCCAACTACCAGTTGATGCACTGCGGCCGAGTTGGCGGTGTGGAGACGCCTGTCTGTGTGGGGCCGTCGGCGATCCCACAACGTCTGCGGGTCTTTAGACCTGTAAAAGAGATGACCAACGATGATATCAAGACCTGTATCCGTGAACATGCCGAGGCTGCAGTGCGCGGGCTCGAGGCCGGGTTCCAGATGATGGAGATCTCCGGTATTGTCGGGTATCTGATCTCCAACTTTTTATCATCGTATACCAACCGGCGCACTGACGAGTATGGCGGCGACATCGAGGGACGGTGCACCTTCATGGTCGAAACCATCCACGCGGTGCGTGATGTCGTTGGCGATGATATTCCATTATTGATCAGATTGTGCGCCGAAGAGTTATTGAACGATGTTGGTGGGAACACGCCCGAAGAGAGCATGGTTACTTACAAAAAGGCTGAAGAAGCTGGGATCGATTGCCTCAGTGTTACCCAGGGTTGGCAGGAATCCATCGTACCTGTGATCTCGCGCGATATCCCGCAGGGCTCGTGGTTGTACAATGCCAAGCGTGCGAAAGAGGCGGTGAAGATACCGGTTTCCATGGCGTACCGGTTATTTACACCGGACCTGCCCGATAAAGCGATCGCAGATGGTATCCTGGATATATGGGAGATGTGCCGACCAATGATCGCAGACCCGCTGCTGCCTAAAAAGGTGCTGGAGGGCCATGAAGAGGAGATACGCCCGTGCGTGGCATGCAACATGTGTCTTGCCCGGTTGTTCAGGGATGCGCCCATGACATGTTATGTGAACCCCATTTGTGCACACGAGGCAGACCCAGATTGGCAGATCACGCCTGCGGCTATGTCCAAAAAGGTCATGGTAATTGGCGGCGGTCCCGCCGGATTGGAGTGCGCATATGTGGCGGCAATGCGCGGTCATGAGGTTGACGTGTTCGATTCAAACTCAGTACTGGGCGGCCAGACTATACCGGCGTCAAAGGCGCCGTATGGCGATGACGAGCTTTACGGTATGATCGATTATCATAAGGCGATGTGTGAGAAGACGGGGGTCACCTTTCATCTGGGTACAACCGTAACACCGGAATTGATCGATGATGAGATGCCCGATGTCGTGGTACTGGCTACTGGTGCAGAGTTCATTAAAGGTAAAGCACCGGGGTTTGATAGGGCTAATGTGGTGTGCGCCACCGATGTGCTGGATGGTAAGGCGTCCGTGGGCGACAAAATAGTGGTCTGGGGCGGCAAAAAACCTGGGATAGGTGTGGCATTATTTCTGGCAAGACAGGGTAAAAAGGTGACTTTAGTGAGCCGGGAACGTAAGATCGGTAAAGACGTCAACCCATCGTACATTTGGAGATACATCAAAAAGATGAGCGAGAAAAAGGTTACGACCTACAAAGAATGCGATATAGAAGAGATCGCCGATGACTTTGTATTTGTAAAAAACCATTACGGTACGAAGATACCTGTGCGGGCAGATACCATAGTATACGCCGAGCGCGAAGCGCGTCAGGAGTTGAAGGCTGCCGTGAACGAGCTGGGGCTCGAGCTGCATGTTATAGGCGATGCATTAGTGCCGCGTGCGTTATCCAATGCGCTCCATGACGGGTACCGGACAGGTATACGGCTTTAGGTTTACATTTAGATGGAGGTAAAAAAATGCCAGTTGACACTGAAAAAGAGATCAAGAAGCTCATGACCAAATTCGAGGCATTACAGAACATTAATAGGGCTACATGGTATGAATGGCGGCAGGCCGCCATTGAGTGCGCACGGCCGGAGTTTTCACCACAAGATCTTGTGCTGAAGGCCTGGGAAGTGGTGGGCCATGATACTGCAAAGGCGTATTTCGGTATGCTTGATGTTTCAAAACCAACATTTCTGGAGGATATAGCCAAAGCTATCGTAATGAGCTCAACAATGATGGGCGAGACCGCAAAGGTGGTTAAGAGCGAGAATGAGAATGCCAACGAGGTGTTCATCCAGTGGGATCGCTGTCCGTGGCCCGAGTTTGCGAGACGATATGGTGCGCCCATGGAGGAGGATGTATTGGGCTGCGACAAGTGGTTCCAAACAGTTATAGAAGATATTAACCAGTTATTCAATACAAAGGTAAAACTTGAGACCGAGAAGGCCATCCCGCGTGGCGATGGTGTGTGCCTACGGCGGTTATCCATGGAGCCTACTGAGAGCCAAAAGAAGCAGATGGATGCGAAACAGGTTATTGGAGATATAGACCAAGATTAAGTATTCTTAAAAGGAGTGTAAATACCATGGTAGTAGAGATCGATTACGATAAATGCAACCTTTGCGGCGGCTATAACGAGCCGTTATGTATTGATAAATGCCCCGATGCCGCATTATCCCTGCGTGAAAAACGTATAGTAGTAACCGAGTTTCTTTGTGAGGACTGCAACGAGTGCGGTTATATCTGTCCGGTGGATGCTATTATTATCAAGACCGTGACGTTTTAAAATTAATTTTTTTGGTTCTTCTCCAGATTTAATTCAAGGGGTCTGGAGTTCGGGGGACAGGGTGATTTCGACATGAGAGTTTATCGAATTATTTCTGACTAAATTCACCTAATCCACAAATTATTTTCTATATAATATAATGTTAAAATCTATTTTTAAGATTTAATATGATATGAAATGCATAACGAACAAAAATATCTATAATTATGGGATAAAAG